>JBILPO010000006.1:0-17783 GCA_044373805.1 Pelobium sp. | reverse complement strand
CTATAGGGGCAAGGTTAAATTACTTTTTAGGAGATAATTTAGTGTTTAGGTCTTTCTTTAGGTATTACACGGATAATTGGGGCATCAACTCACAAACAGCAGAGCTAGAAACGTCGATAAAAATCACACCTTTTGCCTCTATAAGTCCATTTTATAGGTATTACCAACAAACTGCATCAGATTATTTTGCTGGTTATCAGCAGCATTCCTTTTCTCAAGAATTTTATTCTAGCGATTACGATTTATCAAAGTTTCATAGCGATTATTTTGGAGCAGGCATAAGATTTGCCCCGCCAGCCGGAGTTTTTGGGGTAAGCAGATTAAGCATGTTAGAATTAAGATACGGGCATTACAATCGTAGTAACGGCTTAAATTCTAACATTATCAGTTTAAATTTAAGATTCAAATAAAGAAAAGCCTCTAAAATTAAATTTAGGGGTTTTTTTTCGACTAAATTTTTATGCTTTTTCGTCTCAGTAGGGTATCAAGAAGGAAAACCTGTATAGCTAATAAAAAGCTTAACAGCAGTAAACTTTGTCAGGAAGATACAATTATCAGTATAAGCCTATACTCCTTTGATTGCCTACCCGAATGCTCTTAATTTATTGCTTTGTTTTTCCGCCTCTTTTTTCTTCTCTTCCAAAAAACTAACGGGTAGAAACTATGTCTTAATGGGTAAAGCTTAGACTGTAAAAATGCCGTTACTTATCCCAAAGAAATCTGTTTATTTAGAATCAGATACGATATTTAAATCCAAATCATTAGTTTAAAAAATTCCTATCCTTAATAGGATCAAATTCATGCAAAAAATTGTATTTTTTATCTACTTTTTATTATCAATTTCTTTATCATTTGCTCAAACAGCCTCAGTAACTATCTCTGGCTTAATAAAAGATAGCTCCACCAAAGCAAATTTACCTTATGTAAATGTTCAACTAAAAAACGCTTTTGATGCAAGTTTTGTAACGGGTACCGTAAGTAATGATGCCGGATTGTTTACCCTTACCAATGTGAAGCCAGGGAATTACATCATTGAGTTATCTTATGTAGGTTATATCGCTAAAAAGCAAAGCTTATTTGTGGGTAGTTCTACCCAGTTTTTAAATATTCCGACGATAGAAATCCAAGAGAATAAACAATTATTAGGCGAAGTGGAGGTCACCGCCCAAGCAGAAAATGTAGGTTCTAAAATGGATAAAAAAACCTTTTCAGTTGATGATAATGTTAGCCAAAAAGGTGGTTCAGTTTTACAAGCCATGCAAAATTTACCAGGAGTAACCGTACAAGACGGAAAGGTAAATTTAAGAGGAAGCGATAAGATTGTAGTTTTAATAGATGGTAAACAATCAGCCTTAACAGGATTTGGGAGCCAAACAGGATTAGATAACTTACCAGCATCATCAATTGATAAGATTGAAATCATCAATAATCCCTCAGCAAAATATGATGCTAACGGAAACGCCGGCATCATCAACATCATTTATAAAAAGGAAAGCCATGAAGGTTTTAATGGTAAACTTGGTTTAGCATCAGGCTTTGGGGCCTTATGGGAAAAGAGAGCAAATTATCCAACCATTCGTCCTCAGTACAAAGCCACGCCAAAAATCAATCCTTCTTTATCGCTCAACTACAGAAAAAGTAAAGTCAATTTATTTTTTAATGGAGATTATTTATACACCGAAACGCTCAATAAAAACGAGTTTTTTGAACGTACTTATGATAATGGAAATATCGTTTTTCAGCAATTAAAACGCAATAGAAACACCACCTTTATCACCACCAAAGCGGGTTTAGATTATAATTTAGACGCCAATAATTTATTCACCGTTTCTGGATTATTTGGAACCGAAAAAATTATTGATAACGGAGATGAGCCATTTTTTGAAAACGATTTTAATGATCGCTACAGACTTTGGCAATTTTTAGAAGACGAATTTAAAACCACCGTGGTAGGCTCCGTAATCTATCAGCATAAATTTAAGGAACCTGGTAAAGTGTTAAATGCGAGTTTAAATTATACTTTTCACCGAGAGGATGAACAGTATTTTTTCGATAATATTTTGCCTTCATCTACCGGAAGAGATGCTTTTAAATTACTATCAGATGAAAGCGTTTATGATTTCAATTTAGATTATATCCAACCTTTAAAATATGGCAGATTTGAGACGGGCTTAAAGTTTAGAAGACGCAACATTCCAACCAATATGCAGTTTTTCCCTGAGGTAAATTCTCCCATTGATGCTGATGCTGGTGGAGCGGCAACTTATAGCGAGACCATCCCAGCGCTTTACGGAACTTACATTTTTGAAACCAATAAATACGAAGCAGAAGTTGGTTTACGCGTAGAATATTTCAATCTCGATTACTTTGTAAATCTAGACCATCCAACTTATAAAAGCGATGGAAATAGCTACACCCAACCTTTCCCCAATTTAAGATTGGCTTATAAAATAAATGATGCCAATAAAATCTCGGTTTTTTATAACCGCCGAGTGGATAGACCAAACGAGGTTGATATCAGGATTTTTCCTAAGTATGATGATGCCGAAATTATTAAAGTGGGTAACCCAGCTTTACAACCACAATTCACCAATAGCTTAGAGTTGGGTTTTAAAACCAGCTGGACGAAAGGTTATTTCTATTCGGCAGCATACCATCGTTTTGTTAACGGCACCATCACCCGTATCGGCAGCACCGTTGGCGGCAGCAATATCATCTATAACATTTTCCAAAACGCAGGTAAAAGCTACAACTCGGGTTTAGAAGTTATTTTTACTCAAAAGCCTGCTTATTGGTACGATTTAAATTTGAATGTAAACGTTTATCGTAATCAAATTAATGCTTTTACGGTTCAAAATCTTTACCCTATGCCCAATACTTTTAGTGCTGCTCAAGATAATGTCATTTCTGGAAACGTAAAACTGAATCAGAGTTTTAAGATGAAAAAGAGTTTTGATGCCCAATTAACAGCAACCTATTTAGCTGCTGATATTATTCCGCAAGGAACAATTGAAGCTCGTTTTTCATTGGATTTAGGAGTCAAAAAAGGCTTTAAAAATGGCAAAGACGAATTGTTTTTGAACGCTACCGATTTATTAAACACCATGGTAATCAATCGCGAAATATTTGGGGCAAATTTTAGCTATACCAGTAAAGATTACTACGAAACTCAAGTTATACGGTTGGGTTACAGTAGAAAATTTTAAGTTACTGATTTTGAGCTTCTAAAGCAGCTTTTTCTTTCTTTTTAAAGAATCTTCTCAATAAAAAATTGTGTTGTAAAGCCTCTAAGTTTTCGTCTAACTTTTTACTGCTGGTTTGCAGGTTTTGCATAATGGCTTTCACTTGTTGGGCAGTTTGCTCATCATTTAAAAGTAAACCGGCTGCATTGTCACTCTTGTTAAGCTTATTAGACGCTTGGTTTAAATTTTCTGTGAGGATTGCTGCGGAAGCTGCTGTTTTTTCTAAAGCCTTTACAGATGCCTGTAATCTTGCGAAAACAACGGTGTCTGTTAAAACCTGATCAGCTAAACCGCCTTTACTATTCAATTTGTTGGTAAAAGCATTAAGCTCGTCCACCATTTTATTTGCTGATAAAGTGGTGCTTTGAAGATTGGCTACAATGCTCTTAAAATTATTTGCCACCTCCTGATCTGAAAGTAAAGCGCCTGCAGCACCTTTTCCATCCACCAAATTACGAGATAGAATTCTAAAGTCTGTGGTAATGTCTACCAGATTTTTATTATTCACCTGTAAGGTTTTCATAATATCATCAGTAGATAGGCTAGTATTTACCAATAATTGATCTCCGTCTTCTACAAAAGGAAACTTTGGAGTACCCCCATCTATAACCACAATTTTATTCCCTATTAAACCATCAGAACTGATACTGGCTTTAGCATCTTTATGGATGTATTTATGCGCTTCTTCTTCAATGCTTAAAAACACCTGAACTTGTGAAGTGCCGTAAAATTGCACCTTTTTAATGGTGCCAATTTTTACTCCTGAAAACCAAACATTATTACCGGCTTTTAAACCTTGAATATCATCAAAAACAACGTTTAAGCCAAAGCTCTTAACAAATGTCTTTTTTTGGCCTCCTAACGTAAATACCCCAACTAAGAAAATAACTATGCCTAAAAATAAAAAAATTCCTACGGTTATTGCCCGTTTGTTATCTGATGGTTGACTCATGTTTAATCTATAAAATTATAATCGTAAAAGGGTTTCACTCGTTCGTCGTCGGTGTCAAAAACTTCTTCAAAAGTTCCTACTCGTTCAAATGTGCCATCTAAAAGCATTGCTATTCTATCTCCAACATGTTTTGCACAAGTTAAATCATGAGTGATGATGATAGAACTTGTCTTATATCTTTCCTTCACTTCATTTATCAAATTATTAATCTCGATACAAGTAATAGGATCTAAGCCTGCAGTAGGCTCATCATACAACATAATTTCTGGTTGTAAAATAAGCGTTCTAGCAATTCCAATTCTTTTTCTTTGGCCACCAGAAAGTTCTGAAGGCATTTGATTAATGGTTTGTAAAAGCCCAACTGCATCTAAAACAGATTCGGTTGCCTTATTTATTTCGCCTTTAGTTAGGTTTTTTTGATTTCTTACCAGTGGAAATTCTAAATTTTTTCTCACCGTCATGCTATCATATAAAGCACTATTTTGAAAAGAGAAACCAACCCTTAAACGAAGTTTAATGAGTTCCTTGCCGCTAATCTCATCAACGGATTGTCCCAAAACTTTTACTGAGCCGCTATCTTGAGTTAATAAACCCGCAATAATTTTTATTAATACAGATTTTCCAGTTCCTGACCTTCCTAAAACCACTAAGTTTTCGCCTCTATACAAATCAAGATCTGCACCACGTAAAACATCATAATCTCCAAAAGATTTTTTTACATCTCTTATAGAAATAACGGTTTCCTTATCAATATGATTTACAGTTGTTATCATGTTCTAAATAAGAAAGTGATTTGAGTGGCAATTACTTCTTCAATAAACACCAAAAACATACCTATTACCACGGCAGAATTTGCTGCTTTTCCTACTCCTTCTGTTCCTTTAGATGAGTTGTAACCTTGGTAGCAACCCACCATCCCAATGGTAAAACCAAAAATAACAGCTTTAACCGTTGATGCTGTGATATCTAAAAATGTAATTGATTCTAATGCGGTTTGAATATAAGTGCTAAAACTTGTGCTTTCTGATGTCGTAATATTTAAAAAACCACCTAACAAACCAACAAAAGCGGTGTAAAAAGTTAAAATTGGAATAGAAATGGTAGTAGCTAAAACGCGACTAACTACTAAATATTTGAAAGGGTTAGTGGCAGAAACCTCCATTGCATCTATTTGCTCGCTCACTTTCATAGATCCTAACTCGGCTCCAATGCTAGAGCCCACTTTGCCGGCAGAAATTAATGCAGTAAGTAAAGGAGCTAAAGTTCTTAATAAAGCGATGCCAACTAATGACGGCAACCAAGAGGTAGCTCCAAATTCGGCCAATGATGGTCTGGATTGTTTTGCAAATACAATTCCGGTGATGAAACCTGTAAGAGAAATTAATGCTAAAGATTTGTACCCTACTTGAAAGCACTGTCTTAAAATTTCTTTTCCCTCATAAGGAGGAGCAATGGCTTCTACAAAAAACTTTTTAATGAATTGATGTACGCGGTAAAGTTCCACGAACATGTTATTTAATTTTTGCGAAAAACGCGATTTTTCTTTCTTCAAAATGTGCTTTATGCCGAATAATTTTACGCAAGCGTTATTGGTTAACAATTATTATTCCAATAAGACTAATTTTCATCCAAAAGTATTAATATAAAATGTAGTTCTTAATTTATTAGAAAAACTTAATAAAGTAATGACATTCCACAAAAAAAGCCTCACTTATAAGAGTGAGGCTTTCTGTATTTGTTTCATTTTTATGCTAACAAACGTACGGGCTCTTCTAATAAAGCTTTAAGTGTTTGTAAGAATGCAGCTCCAGATGCTCCATCTACTACTCTATGATCACAGCTTAAAGTCACTTTCATTACATTACCTGGTACAACCTGGCCATTTTTAACCACCGGAACTTGGGATATACCTCCAACTGCTAAAATACAAGCATCTGGTGGGTTAATAATTGCAGTAAATTCATCAATACCAAACATTCCTAAGTTAGAGATAGTGAAAGTTGAGCCTTCCCAGTCTGCTGGCACTAATTTTTTAGCTTTCGCTTTACCAGCGAAGTCTTTTACTTCTGCAGATATGTGAGTTAAAGATTTTCCATCTGCAAAACGAACAACCGGAACCAATAAACCATCTTCAACAGCTACTGCGACACCAATATTAACATGCTCATTGTATCTTATTTTATCTCCTAACCAAGAAGAATTAATAACAGGATGTTGTTTTAACGCAACTGCACAAGCTTTTAACACTAAATCGTTAAAAGAGACTTTAGTTGGTGCGTACTCATTTATTTTAACCCTTGCTTGCATAGCCTGATCCATATCTATAGACATGGTAAGGTAAAAGTGAGGGGCTGTAAATAAAGATTCTGCTAATCTTTTAGCAATTACTTTACGCATTTGAGAAACTGGTTTCTCTGTGTATTTCTCTTCTCCTGCAAATTGAGGGATTGCTGGTGCAGCCGCTTTTTCTGATGGAGCAGCAACCGCTACTGGTACTGAGGCTACTTTTGCTACGGGTTTAAAATCTTCAATATCTTTCTTGATAATTCTTCCGCCTTCTGCACTTCCTTTTACATCATTTAAATTGATGCCTTTATCTTCAGCTAATTTTCTTGCTAATGGAGAGGCTTTTACTCTGCTATCGTCTGCGGTAGAACCTGCTGATTCTTTAACAGGAGTAGCAGCTTCGTCTGATGAAGCAACAGTTACTGTTTCTTCTTCTACTTTAGCTACTGGAGCCGGTGTGCCTTTATCTGCGTTAAGCAAGGGAGTGATATCTGTGCCTTCTTTACCCACTATGGCTATAATTCCGTTTACCGGAACTGCTTCGCCTTCGTTCACGCTTAAATAAAGTAGCGTTCCTTCTTCGTAACCTACCACTTCCATAGTAGCTTTATCAGTTTCTACATCAGCTAAGCTATCATCTGATTTTATCTTGTCGCCAACTTTAAAATTCCATTTGTTGATTACACCTTCCGTCATGGTATCACTCAGGGCGGGCATTCTAATTACCATTGCAGGAATACTTGAAGTATCAACTGCGGCAACCTTCACTTCTGGTTGAGTGGTGGTTTCTGCTAATTTTTCTTCTGCCTTAGCTGCTACTGGTGCTGCTTCGGTTTGCGTACCTTCTAAAATAGCGTTATAATCCTCCCCTTCATTTCCTACTATCGCTATAAGCGCATCAACTGGCACTGCTTTACCTTCTTCTACACCAATGTATAACAAAACACCTTCTTGGAAAGATTCAAAATCCATTGTTGCTTTATCGGTTTCTATTTCCGCTATTACATCTCCTGGTTTTACTTTATCTCCAACTTTTTTATGCCACTTTGCTAAAACACCTTCAGTCATGGTGTCACTCATTTTGGGCATTTTTATTGCTTCAGCCATTATCTATTTGAATAATTTTTTTGATCTGTATGTATTAAAATAAGATTAGTCTTTTACAAAAGGATAATTATCCTGTGCATAAACATCTTTGTATAGTTCAGAAGCATCTGGATATGGAGATTCCTCAGCAAATTTCACAGATTCTTCTACCTGAGCTTTAATTTTTGCGGCTATTTCTTCAAACCAAGCTTCGTCAGCCCATTTTTCTGTTTGAATATGTGCTTTTACAATCTCAATCGGATCTTTTGCTTTATATTCTTCTACCTCTTCTTTGGTACGATATTTTTGAGGATCAGACATAGAATGTCCTTTGTATCTATAAGTTCTTATTTCTAAGAAAGTAGGTCCTTCTCCTTTTCTGGCTCTTTGAACCGCTTCATCCATGGCGTTATGTACCGCAACAGGGTCCATACCGTCTACGGGCATACAGGGCATTTCATAACCTAAACCTAATTTGTAAATATCAGTAGTGTTTGAGGTACGAGCTACTGAAGTTCCCATGGCGTAACCGTTGTTTTCGCAAACAAAAACTACAGGTAACTTCCAAAGCATAGCCATATTAAAGGTTTCATTTAATGAACCCTGACGTACAGCACCATCACCCATGTAACAAACGTTTACATTGTCTGTTCCTAAATATTTTTCTGCGAAAGCAATACCAGCACCCAAGGGGATTTGACCGCCAACAATACCATGACCACCAAAAAATTTATTCTCTTTATCAAAAAAGTGCATAGAACCACCTTTTCCTTTAGAACAACCTGTAGCTTTTCCATAAAGTTCTGCCATTGCCGCATTAGGTGACATCCCTTTTGCAATAGGATGCGCATGATCACGGTAAGCAGTAATTAAACTATCATCTTTTTTGGTTGCAGACATGGTACCCGCAATTACGGCTTCTTGCCCAATATACAAGTGACAAAATCCTCTGATTTTTTGTTGTCCATAAAGTTGACCTGCTTTTTCTTCAAACCTTCTTAAGAGAAGCATCATTTCATACCAGTATAGGTAAGTTTCTTTTGTAATTGCAACTGAGCTCATTCGTAAATTCTTATTTTAAGGAAAGCAAATCTATCAATATCTGGACAAATATAAAACTCATCATTTTTAATTAAATAGCTGTTGCTTTGTATTTTTGTTAAAAAGAGTTAAAACTTTTATTTATTTCTTGCGTAAGACAAACTTAAGTTCTATTTTCGCAGCAATACAAAATATAATTTTGTTTAGGACGTTCGGTTTTTAGTTAAAATCAGTACCTTAAATGTAGTTTTATGAAGAAAAGTTTAATTTTTGCCCTTCTAATTTGTTTTTTCTCTACTGTTAAAGCTCAAAATTCTAAACCTGCACCTTCTAATTCTACATCAAAAGCCGAAGTTTCTGATCCAGATAACTTAGCAAGCGGATTTTTCTCTCAAGTTATGGGCGTGGCTATTTCTGCTACAAGTAACACCAAAATGTATCAGTTTATTTACGATTGGTTGGGCACTCCTTACCGTTTAGGTGGCGATACCGAAAAAGGTATTGATTGTTCTGGTTTTGCTTACAAATTGTACGACAAAACTTTTAATACCATTATAGGAAATAACTCTAGAAACATTTTTAGTATGGTGAACCCTATTAATAAGGTTGATTTGAAACAAGGTGATCTAGTGTTTTTTAAAATACACAGTAAATCTATTAGCCATGTTGGCGTTTATATTGGTGATAACAAATTTGCTCATGCTTCATCTAGTAAGGGAGTAATGATTAGCAATTTAGACGAGCCTTACTGGCAAAGATATTTTTATAAAGGCGGGAGAATTCTCGAGTCTTTTAAAGAGCAGTTAAATAATAATTAAAAAAAATACCGCTTTAAAGCGGTATTTTTTTTGAATATCTTTTTTAGTCAGCTACAAAAATTTATGCCTCATCTTTGGTAGTTCTTACCAAACTAATTCCGGTAAAGAAGAATATTACACCCAAAACACCAATTACTATGGCAGTACGTATATCAGCTGAATGCTGAACAAAACTTACTCGGTATAAATTAGGCCGGCAATTCCTAAAACTGTTAATATGGCTCCGAAGGTTCTTTTTAAATTCATAATTATATTTTGAGATCTTAAACAAATAACCTGCCACCTTTATTTAAAATTCCAATACAATTTTTCCGAACTGATTTGATTCATCCATTAAAGAAAGGGCTTTATTAGCGTCTTTAAAACTAAACACCTCTTCAATTACAGGAACAATTTTATGTCTAGAAATAAATTGCAGCATTTCTTCAAACTCCAAGGAAGTACCCATTGTTGTGCCTATAATTTGCAATTGTTTCCAAAAAATAATTCTCGCATTTAACTCGGGTATATCTCCAGCTGTAGCACCAAAGAAAACGATCCTTGCGCCTGAGTTTACATAAGTAAGATGTTTGGCAAAACCGGGCCCAACGGCACTATCAATAACCACATCTATTCCGCCGGCTAATTCTTTTAATTTTATTTCCCAATCTGGTTCTTTATAATTCACGCCTCCTTTTGCGCCCAATTCTAGCGCTAACCTAATTTTTTCATCAGAACTTGAAGTCACAAATACTTTGGCGCCAAAATGCGTAGCCCATTGTAAGGCAAGTAATGCCGCACCACCACCAATTCCGGCTATTAATACCGTATCATTTGGTGTTAGTTTAGCTTTGGTAAACAGAGCCCTATAAGCCGTTAAACCAGCTAAAGAAAAAGCCGCGGCTTGCTTAAAATTTAAATGTGGTGGTTTAGCGTATACATTTGAAGCATTTACTTTTACATATTCAGCAAAAGTACCGTCATCTGGCAACCCCAGTATTTTAAAATCCGGACCCTGAAAATTTGGGTTATTACCCCAATTACTTCCCGGATTAATTACTACTTCTTTGTTTAGTAAATACTCATCTGCATCATCAAAAACTTCAGTAACAATTCCTGCTCCATCAGAACCTAAAATAATTGGGAATTTTAAGCCTGCGTACTTGCCTTTGCTTATCCAATAATCCCGTCTGTTAAATGCCGCCGCTTTAATTTGCACTAAAGCTTCGCCAGCTTTTAAAATCGGTTTAGTAACTTCTTTTATTTTTAAAGGTTCGTGAATATCCTCTAATACTAATGCTTTCATAAAATTTATTTTTTAACTTTCATATAGATAAAGACTATAACTACCAAAATAGCGATTACCGCAAAAATACCTAGGTATAAACCTGCTTTAAAAATTCCTTCTATTGCAGCGCAACTACTTAAGAAAAACAGCAAAAAGACTAGAGACGGTAAGATAAATTTCTTCATGTTTGATAAACAAAAAACGGGAAGATAAATCTCTTCCCGTTTAAATTATGATCAAAATGATGCCAAAAATTATTTTGCTGCTGCAAATAATCTCGCTACTTCTGTCCAGTTAATCACATTGAAAAATGAAGCAACGTAATCAGGACGTCTGTTTTGGTATTTTAAGTAATAAGCATGTTCCCAAACATCCATTGCTAAAATTGGAGTTCCTCCACAACCTACACCAGGCATTAAAGGGTTATCTTGATTTGCTGAAGAACAAACTTCTAACTTTCCGTCTTTAACGCAAAGCCAAGCCCAACCAGAACCAAAACGAGTGATACCTGCTTGAGAAAAAGCAGTTTTAAAATCTTCAAAAGAACCAAAAGCGGCATCAATTGCTGCTGCTAATTCTCCTGTTGGAGTACCACCTGCATTTGGTGCCATAATAGACCAAAATAAAGTATGGTTAAAATGTCCACCACCGTTATTTCTTACTGCTACTGGGTAGTTAGCAATATTTTTACAAATTTCTTCGATAGAACTTCCGTCTTCTTTGCCTTCTAAAGCTTTATTAAGATTGGTAACATAAGCTGCGTGATGTTTATCATGGTGAATTTCCATGGTAGCTTTGTCAATGTTTGGTTCTAATGCATCTGATGCGTATGGTAACGCGGGTAATTCAAAAGCCATAATATGTTGATTTTAGATTTGTGAAATATTTATTTTATAAAGGTAAGCACCTAAAATTAGAAATTGTTCAGTTTAATGTTAAGATTTATCTCTTTTTGACTGAAAAAAGCTTTTTATTAACATACTACAATCGTTTTCTAAAATACCGCCTAAATATTGTGTTTTAGGATGCAAAACAGAGGGTTTAATTCTAGAAAAACCTCTTACAGGGTCAAATGCTCCAAAAACAATGCGACTAACTTGTGTCCAATACGCTGCTCCGGCACACATTACGCAAGGCTCTAAAGTCACATACAAAGTACAATCTGTTAAATATTTGGCACCAATAAAATTTGCCGCTGCTGTAAAAGCCTGCATTTCTGCATGAGCCGTTACATCATTTAATCGCTCTGTTAAGTTATGTCCTTTACCAATTATCCTGCCATTACTTACCAAAACAGCGCCAACTGGAACTTCATCAGCTTCAAGTGCCAAATACGCCTCCTTTAATGCTTCTTTCATAAAGAAATCATCTGGGGTAACTAAAGGTTCATCAGTAAAGGAATAGTATTTCATGTTGTTGTTTTGAACTGCGAAAGCACAAAGATAAATTTTATCTTTTATTGTAGAAAAGAGAATGGTGAATTTGGGCATTCAAGCGTGCTTTGCACTGTATTTTTTGGGTTGTAAAAGCCAAAAAAATTGCCTGTCTGGTTAAGGAAGGAATGCCGCTACAATTCCTAATGCCAAAAACACTAAATCATCTTAGCGCCATTTGTAACTGTCCTTTCTAAAGTAGTTAATACAATATTTCCATCTTCATCTGCAAAGCCCGTGACTAAAAACTCCGACATGAATTTGCCTATTTGTTTTTTAGGGAAATTGACTACACCAATAATTTGTTTGCCAACTAAATTTTCTTGCTGGTAGTGGAAAGTAATTTGTGCGCTAGACCAGCGAATGCCAAAATCGCCAAAATCTACTTTTACTTTGTAAGCTGGTTTTTTGGCTTCGGGGAAATCTAAAACTTCTAAAATAGTACCCACTCGCAGTTCTACTTTTTCAAAATCTTGCCAGGTTATTTCCATGTTAATGTGATGCTATTTTTAAACCAATGATAGATGCTATGAGGGTGGTGATGAAAAACAATCGCCAAAAATCTGCTGGTTCTTTAAAGAAAATAATCCCGACTAAAACAGTCCCTACGGCTCCAATACCTGTCCAGACGGCATAGGCAGTGCCAATGGGTAAAGTTTGTGTGGCTTTTACCAATAAAACCATGCTTATAGTGAGGCAAAGTAAAAAACCAGTATACCAATACATGGTTAAATTTCCGGTGGTTTCTTTTGCTTTGCCTAAACAAGTTGCAAAAGCTACTTCAAATAAACCTGCTATAATAATGATGATCCAATTCATTGTTAAAATTTGATATTTTGAAGGTAATGATAAGCAAGAGAAAATCAATTTTATAATTCTAATTTGGTGCTTGCTGCAATTTGCGTTAGGGATTGCAATGAAAATCCTTTATCTCCTTTTCGAGGATAAAGATTGTAATGTAAAGCCCGCCCGAACGCCCAAAAACTTTTCTAAATCTTCTATATTTAATAGAAATCTATTTATTCCGTTAAAACATCCTATTTTTGCCGATTGATTATCCAATCATTATTATTTATTGAATATGCTGCAAAATGAAATTGCCAAAAGGCGGACTTTTGGTATTATCAGTCACCCCGATGCCGGAAAAACAACTTTAACAGAAAAACTGCTGCTCTTTGGGGGTGCCATTCAGAAAGCGGGAACTGTTAAAAGAAACAAGGCTGAGAAAACTGCAACCTCAGATTTTATGGAGATTGAGAAGCAGAGGGGGATTTCTGTAGCAACCTCTGTGATGGGTTTTACTTACAAAGATCATAAAGTAAATATATTAGATACGCCTGGCCACAAGGATTTTGCGGAAGATACTTACCGTACTTTAACGGCCGTAGATTCGGTGATTTTGGTGGTTGATTGTGTGAAAGGGGTAGAAGAGCAAACTAAAAAGCTAATGCAGGTTTGTAGAATGCGCCATACGCCGGTAATTATTTTTATCAATAAAATGGACCGTGAGGGGAAAGATCCTTTTGATTTATTAGAAGAATTAGAAAAGGAACTGAACATTTACACTCGCCCTTTAACTTGGCCAATTGGCATTGGGACTACTTTTAGAGGCGTTTATCATTTGAGTAATCATACCCTAAATTTATTTAGTGCTAGCAAGCAAAATATTGCTGATGATTACCTAGAGATTGACTCTATTAATAGTGAAGTTTTAGACCAAACGGTAGGTAAATTACAGGCTGCAAAATTGCGAGATGATGTGGAGTTAATTGAAACCGTTAGTGAGCCATTTGACGTTTCGTTATATAAAGCAGGTTATTTAGCGCCTGTGTTTTTTGGAAGTGCGATTAACAATTTTGGTGTGCAGGAATTACTAGACACTTTTGTTGAAATTGCTCCGGAACCACAACCCAGAGAAACAAGCGAAAGAGTAATTGAACCGGCAGAAAATAAATTTTCGGGCTTTATATTTAAGATTCACGCCAACTTAGACCCTAACCACAGAGACAGAATTGCTTTTTGCAGAATTTGCTCAGGTAAATTTCAAAGAAATACTTTTTACTACCATACCAGAATCAATAAAAAACTAAAATTTGCTTCGCCTACGAGTTTTATGGCGGATACTAAAAGTTTAGTGGAAGAGGCTTATCCGGGTGATGTGATTGGTTTGTATGATGCCGGAAACTTTAAAATTGGCGATACTTTAACCGAAGGCGAGGAATTGCATTTTATTGGTATCCCGAGTTTTTCGCCTGAAATATTTAAGGAATTAGAAAATAGAGACCCTCTAAAAACGAAGCAATTAGAAAAAGGAATTAGTCAGTTAAGTGACGAGGGTGTTGCGCAATTATTTACGCAAAACCCTGGTAACAGAAAAATTATTGGAACCGTTGGAGAGCTGCAATTTGAAGTAATTCAGTTTAGATTACTGAATGAATACGGAGCTTCTGCTGCTTTTAGGCACATAAATGTAACTAGAGCAAAATGGATTTCTTGTAGTGATGAAGAGGTTTTTAATAGGTTTATTAGAACTCAAGCAAGTAAAATTGCTTACGACAAAGATCAAAAGCCTGTGTTTTTAGCCGCTTCTGAATGGGATTTAAATTATTATGCAAAACAGTTTCCAGAAGTTGAGTTTCATGATACTTCTGAATGGGATTTGTTGACTAAAAAGAGTTAGATTCTTTTTGTTGATTTTTTCAAAGTTTAAAGCAGTATTTTTTGAGGAGATGCTGCTTTTTTGTTTTCTTGTGATGTCGCTTTGCAAAGCGAAAATTTCAATTAAAAACTGAATTTCTAATTTAGTTTTCAGAAGTAATTAGGAGAACCATTGGTTAGCGTATAAATTCCGCCTTGGCATTTGCGGTTGTGATGAAGAAATATTTGCAGAAACTTTTTAGCAAATGGCGTAGCGGTGGCTTTTTTGAATACTTTTTCAGCTAAAAGAAAAATGCTTTAGCATTCTTGAGAGCATTTAAAAATAATTGAATAACTGCGAAAAAAGTATTTGCCATTTCTGGCGGCATGAGCCGAATGTATTTGAATTGAAATATTAAATATCAATTGAGACACTATTTGCCAAACCCACAAGGCTTTCCGTCCCTCATGAGCGGGACAACTCTAGTTCTTTTTAGCTAAAAAGAACCAAAAAGCTTCGTCTGATGAATATTTGTTCAGTTAGCCTCAATAAATCTTTTAGCGCAAACCGAATCCGTGGGAATGGTTCTGCTTTAACAATGGTTCTGCAACACTCGTCGGTTTGCTGATGGCACTACTTTATATAAGTTTCTGCCAAAGATTTATTGGACTTCCTTTCCAAATCTTCAAAGGACGGGCCTAAAATGAGGATTTGAATAATGGATTTGCAAAGCGAAAATTTCAATTAAAAACTGAATTTCTAATTTAGTTTTCAGAAGTAATGAGGAGAACCATTGGTTAGCGTATAAATTCCGCCTTGGCATTTGCGGTTGTGATGAAGAAATATTTGCAGAAACTTTTTAGCAAATGGCGTAGCGGTGGCATTTTGTTACTTTTTTGCTAAAGAAAAAGTAATAGGCTTCCGCGGCTATGAGCGGACAGAATATGAATCGAAAAACTAAATTTAAATTGAAAGCAAAGCCCAACCCTTACTTCTTCCCAATTAAATCCAACACCACTAAAGTACTATGGGTAAAACCTAATGTACTCCCAGGTTTTACAGTGGTTAATTTGGAAATGTAAACATCTAAAATACCTTGTAAAACTTTCTTTCTATTTTCTTTATAGTCTTCATCAGCATTAAACTTATAAACAAAAAGATTTCCTTTTTGATCTACAACTGCAGAAATAGTGTAGGCAAAATTTTTGTAGGCTGGTGAAATGGTGACTTGGTATTCCGGATAGAGATAGTCGTAAGAAGCGCTGTGGTTTTGTAATTTATCTACATTAGATATTTTCACCACACTAATCATCTTACTGTTTGAGGCAAAAATTACGGGGTTTCTTGCTGCAAAAAAATGTGCACTATCTAAAGGGGTTTTATTGGTTATTTCAGCATGCTTTTTAACAAATAAAGTATCCTGCTTTCTTGGTTTTTTTAAATCTGCCGCTATGGTTTTTAATTTATTCTTGATGTAATCCTCGGCATAAAATGTCATGTAAACATTAGACCTAACGTCATTTGCAATAGCTTTACCGTTCACCTGCAAGCGCTGAAACACCAAACTGTCTTTGTTTAATTTCTTAACTCTAAACCATTCTTTCGCAAAATTATAAACCGCATCATGGCTATGGGTGACCACAAAATCGATCATTTTTTTTCGTGTTGGGCTGTAAGTCTTTACTGTAGAATCGGATTGAAACTGAACAATCCATTCGGGTTCTTGCTGAAACCCTTGCTCATCAAAAGCAATCCCAGTATCAAAAGCCCTGCGTATTTCTACAAATCTTATTCCTTTTACCTTTTCAAAAGAAAACTCCGCTTTAGAGGCATTTTCTTTTGAGCTATTGCTATTACAGCTGCAAAAAGCAAAAACAAGAAGTATGGAAAGCGTTCTAATCAAAATCATGGTTATTGAATGCGAAAATAGTAGAAATGTTGTTAGCATGATGTAAAAATATGAGACGTGTAGAAGATGAATTAAAAACTAGATTTCAATTAAGAAAACTAACCTGCTTTAAAATACTTTTTAAGGAAAACTAATCCGCTTTAAAAAAATCAAAACTGTCATCTTGGCACATCAATACCCTTTGGAACAACCCTTGTGTAATGGCATTTGTAAATTAAAAACAACAGATAAACATATCATGAAGGAAAAAGGAACGATTTCAATACACACGGAGAATATTTTCCCGATCATTAAAAAGTTTTTATACTCTGATAACGAGATATTTTTGAGAGAATTGGTGTCTAACGCTGCTGATGCCACTCAAAAAATTAAACGATTAGCCTCTTTAGGTCAGTATAATGGCGAGCTAGGCGATTTAAAAGTGGAAGTTGCATTTGATGAAGAAGCAAAAACCATTACCATTTCTGACAATGGTTTAGGAATGACTGATGAAGAAATCAAGAAATACATCAATCAAATAGCTTTCTCTGGTGCGACAGAATTTGTCGAAAAATTTAAAGACGCTAAAGATGCTAATGAAATCATCGGAAAGTTTGGTTTAGGTTTCTACTCGGCATTTATGGTTTCTGATTTGGTAGAAATTAACACCCTTTCATACCAAGAAGGTGCAAAATCTGCAGCTTGGGTTTGTGATGGTAGTACAGAATACGAAATCAAAGAAGGCACACGCACCACTCGTGGAACCGACATTATTTTACATGTTAATAAAGAATCTGAAGAGTTTTTAAACAAGCAAAAACTACAAACTATTCTTGATAAATACTTTAAGTTTTTGCCAGTAACTTTAGTTTTTGGAACTGAAACAGACAGTATAGAAGACGGCGAAGATGCTGAAGGAAAGAAACAGTATAAATCTGTTGAAGTTCCTAATGTGATCAACTCTGCAAAACCAATCTGGACACAAGCTCCAGCCGATTTAAAAGATGAAGATTATTTACAGTTTTACAAAGAACTGTATCCTTTCTCAGAAGATCCTTTGTTTTGGATTCACTTAAACGTAGATTATCCTTTCAACTTAACCGGAGTTTTATACTTCCCAAAGCTAAAAAAA
>JBILPO010000152.1:0-5337 GCA_044373805.1 Pelobium sp. | reverse complement strand
TTTTCAAAAAGAAAATGCTTTAAGCAGACAGCAAGCCATAAAAGGAATGACCATTTGGGCTGCTAAAGCTAATTTTGAAGAAAAAGAAAAAGGCAGTTTAGAAAAAGGAAAATTTGCGGATTTTGTAATATTGGATCAGGATTTGATGACTGTTCAAGAAAATAATCTCTCAAAAATTAAAGTAATGCAAACATATATTGGAGGTAAAAACGTTTACAAAAAATGAATCAAAAAATCTTAGCACTAGTAGTTTTAGTTATTTCAGCCTCTTTTTTAGCTTGTGGGCAAGAGCATCAACAAAGTAAGACTTGGTTAAATAATTTTAAAGAAATTGAAAAAACTACAGTAGTCTTAAACAACGGTAAGGAGATTTTACCATTAAAAGACCTCGAAAAGAAGAGAATTGCCAGCATAGATTTAGGCTTTAACCACCATATAGTGTTTGATAGTTTATTAAACAAATATGATAAGGTAGATCATTTTAATGGAAGTGTTTATCAAGCAAATAGTCAGCTTAAGGCGTTAATAGATGATTTAAAATTTTATAATACCGTTATTCTTTGTCTTTCTGATGTCTCTGTGTTTAATGAAGAAGTGCTGAGTTTGATTAAAGAATTGGAGTATAAAAAGCAGGTTGTTATAGCTTTATTTGGAGATGGACGAAGCCTAACGAGACTAGATCAATTTAACGCTCCAATTGTTTACTCCCCTCAGCACAATAACGATGGGGCAAATTTTGTAGCACAACTTATTTTTGGTGGCGTTGGCACCGAAGCGAGAATGTTAACAAGCTATTCCGAAAAATACCAAAAAGGAGCGGGAAGTGATTTGCTGAAAATACGATTGAAATACACGGTGCCCGAGGATGTAGGCATAAATACAGATGATTTAAAAAAAATAGACGCTATTGCTGCAGAAGCCATTAAAGAAAAGGCAGCTCCAGGAATGGTGGTTTTTATTGCTAAAGGTGGTAAAGTAATTTTTAATAAAGCTTACGGATATCATACTTATGAAAAGGAAACAAAATCAAGAATAGATGATATTTTTGATTTGGCGTCTATTACCAAAACATCAGCCACCACTATGGAGGTGATGCGTTTGTACGAGCAAGGACAATTAAATTTAGATACTTCTATAAGCGCATATATTTCTAAAACCAGAAAAACCAATAAACAAGAAATTAAAGTTAAAGAGGTGATGCTACACCAAGCTGGTTTTATCCCTTTTATTCCTTTTTACAATGCCATGAAGCCAGGAGATTCTAGTTTAGATTCTACCGAAACTTACAGTGTGAAAGTGGCCGATAGTTTTTATATGAAAAAAGACTATTACAAAGATATTATGTGGAAGCAAATGCTAGAAAGTAGTGTTAAAACCAATGGTATATATGTTTATAGTGATTTGAGCATGTATTTTATGAAAGAAATTGTAGAAAGTATTAGCAGGCAATCTCTGTCAAGCTACGTTAGAACCAATTTTTATGATCCTTTAGGCATGTACACCACCGGTTTTAATCCAAGATATAGATTCCCAAAATCAAGAATTGTACCTACAGAAAACGACGAGTATTTCAGAAATACTTTATTATGGGGTTATGTTCATGATCAGGGAGCTGCCATGGTTGGCGGTGTTTCTGGTCATGCGGGCTTGTTTTCTAACGCTTCTGATTTAGCTACTCTGTATCAAATGTTGCTAAATAAAGGCACTTATGGTGGGAAAACATTTTTTAAACCTTCTACCGTAGAATTATTTACCGCTCGCCAATCAAATGTAAGTAGAAGAGGTTTAGGTTTTGATCGTTGGGATCCCGAACCTAATAGAGACTATCCTTCTAAATTAGCTTCTTCACAAACTTACGGCCATACAGGTTATACTGGTACTTGTGTTTGGGTTGATCCAAAAGATGATTTAGTGTATATTTTCCTTTCTAACAGGGTAAATCCAAAAGTAACTAATCAACTATCTACTTTAAACATAAGGCCTCGCATTCAGGATGTAATTTATGAAGCCATCGCAAAAGTAAATCAAAAGCTAAACTAAGGCATTATTATTGTGTTTGAAGGGGTAAATCATTAATTTAAACATGAAAAAAGTATTATTTTTAATCCTTACACTAGGATTTACTTTCATTTTAGGAGCATGTTCCCCTAAAATCACCAGTCCTAATCTAGATAAGCTAGAAGCCAGAGAAGCTGTTTTAGCCTTAAATACCCATCTTAATGAGCTAAACTTAGCATTAGAAAGAGAAAAACTAGCCTTAGGCACCTTAGAAAATCAGGTTAAAAAAGCCAATGATAAAGCTTCTCAATCTGCATCAGAATCAAAATCACTTTCAGACAAGCTTTCTGTTAACCCAGGCGATTTGAAGCTGTCTTCAAGAGCCGAGAAAGCGGCAAAAAAAGCATCAAGAGATGCGCAAAAAGCAGGTAAATTAAACGACACCCTAGGAAAATCCAATAAAAAAATGGAGCAGTACCAAAAAGATATTGAGAGCACAAAGGAAAAATTAAAGGAATTAGAAGGAAAAATAGAATTTGTTCCTAATAATTAGAACAACCATAAGGGAGCATTTGCTCCCTTTATTGTTACATTTAGCTAACACTAATCACAATTTAAACTACTTTCTTTGTGTTATAATTTATTTTTATAAATGAAAATTGGAATTGTTTGTTACCCAACTTTTGGTGGGAGCGGAGTGGTAGCCACAGAATTAGGTAAAGCCCTTGCAGATCATGGTCATCAGGTACATTTTATTACCTATAGTCAGCCTGCAAGATTAGATTTTTTCTCCGAAAACTTATTCTATCATGAAGTTTCAGTATCAAACTATCCCTTGTTTGATTACGCTCCTTATGAACTAGCATTATCAAGTAAAATGGTAGATGTAGTAAGGTTTGAAAACTTAGATTTATTACATGTACATTATGCTATTCCACATGCTTCTGCCGCTTTTATGGCTAAGCAAATTTTAGCAACTTATGGCATTCATATTCCTGTTGTAACTACTTTACACGGTACAGATATTACATTAGTAGGTAGAGACCTCACTTATAAGCCTGTAGTAACTTTTTCTATCAACCAATCTGATGGGGTAACCGCCGTATCAGAAGATTTAAAAAAAGCTACTTATGATCATTTTGATATTCATAAAGACATCAGGGTAATTCCCAATTTTGTAGATCTTAATCGTTTTAGTTTAAAAGCTAAAGACCATTTCAAAAAAGCCATAGCTCCACAAGGAGAAAGAATTTTGGTGCATACTTCTAACTTTAGAAAAGTAAAACGGACTCAAGACGTCGTCCATATTTTTCAAAAAATATTAGAAAAAGTCCCTGCAAAGCTGCTTATGGTTGGCGACGGACCAGAGCGTGTAAATT
Source organism: Pelobium sp. (assembly GCA_044373805.1). Taxonomy (GTDB): domain Bacteria; phylum Bacteroidota; class Bacteroidia; order Sphingobacteriales; family Sphingobacteriaceae; genus Pseudopedobacter. The sequence continues at coordinate 1,960 of JBILPO010000152.1, read as the reverse complement.
GTGAACAGTTATGTAGAGATTTAAAAGTTTGTGAGCGCACTCGTTTCTTAGGTAAGCAAGATGCTATTGAAGAAATACTTTCTGTAGGAGATTTGTTTATTATGCCTTCAGAGGCCGAAAGTTTTGGATTGGCAGCATTAGAGGCTATGGCCTGTAAAGTGCCGGTAATCTCTTCTAATACAGGCGGCTTGCCCGAGTTAAATATTAACGGAGTAACTGGTTTTATGAATGATGTGGGCGATATTGCCGGAATGGCCAAAAACGCCATTCACATTCTAGAAGACGACGCTCGCCTAGCTAACTTTAAGGAAAATGCTTTAAAAAGAGCCAAAGAATTTGAGTTAAGCCTTATTTTGCCAATGTATGTAGACTTTTACACAGAGGTAATTGCGCAAAGTAAAGTTGCGGTTTTAAGCAAGTAAAGGTTTAATTTTTTGGAAAAGTAAAGTTAGTACAAATCATTTCCGCTAGTCCGGCTTTATGTTACAAGTCCGCCTTGGCGCAATTCCACACAATCGGGCTTTTCACGTCAATCCGGTTTAGGAACGTTGTTTCATGGCTTTTAAACGATACAAAGCTAGTGAAAACCAGAAAGACCTATTCAAAAATCAGAAAAGCGTCGCACAAATTCTGCTATTTTTTGTAGCCTAAATAAAGATATCGCCCTAAGGTATATAAACTTAATAGACCATTATCTGGCTTTTTTCGTTAAATAATGTTAATAGTTAGGTTTTGATAAAAAGATAGATAAATTTGCAAATTGATTTAAAGATGAAAAAATACCTTTTATTACTATTAGTAATTACCACCGTAAGCTTAAGTTCTTGCCTAAAAGAAGGAAATGACCCTTATATAGATGTGCAGGAACAGTTAAGAATAGATGAAGAGATCATCAAAAAGTTTATTGCAGATAACAATATTCCAGCATTAAGGCATGAGTCTGGTGTTTATTACCAAATTATAGAACCCGGTAGCGGAAGCCATACCTATACAGGTAACTCTAGAACTACTGTGAATTACAAGGGGAAATTTTTGAGTGGTAGTATTTTTGACCAAAGTACCAGTGCCATTACTTTCTCATTAGGAGGAGTAATTGTAGGTTGGCAAATTGGTGTTCCTTTAATTCAAAAAGGAGGAAAAATACGCTTATTAATACCAAGTGGTTATGCTTATGGAGCCAGCGGAAGTCGCAGTATTCCCGGTAATACAGTATTAGATTTTGATATAGAATTAGTTGATGTACAATAAGATAATGAGAAAATTTTTAAGCTTAATCCTTTTGTTTAGTGCCGTTTTGGTTTCTTGCAAGAAAGAAACCAGAGACCTCAAGCAAATTGAAGATGAACAAATTAAAGCTTATATAAAAGCCAATAATTTAACGGGCTTTGTGAAAGACGAAAGTGGATATTATTATCAGATTCTTAACCAAGGAACTGGCGATCAACTCAAGTATTCAGATTTGGTTGCTTATATACCGCAGATAAAAGTATTAGGCGGCGGTGAAATAAAGATAGAAGGAAGCAGAACGCCAAATTTGTCTAACTACGCATACATCAGAAATTATTTAGGTTATGTTTCACCTGTAGGTTTCAGAGAAAGTATTATCAAATTAAAATTAGGCGGTAAAGTAAGGGTAATTGTTCCTTCTTATTTAGCTTACGGGAAAGATGGGTTTGGAAGTATTATTGGGGGAAACACCATATTAGATGCTACATTTTATGTTCCCAATACAAAAAATGAAACAGAATTAGGCGATATATTAATCTCTCAGTTTAAAGCTACCATTCCGAGTGTGTTTACAAGAGATGCATCCGGTGTTTATTATCAAATTATCAATCCTGGAACAGGAACAGAAACGGTAACACTAACTTCTACCTTAAAAATAGCTTATACCGGCAGGTTATTTGACGGAACAGTATTTGATTCTGCATCAACAAGCAGTCCTTTTCAGAGTTCTTTA
>JBILPO010000151.1:0-5396 GCA_044373805.1 Pelobium sp. | reverse complement strand
GGGCTTCTTCTTTACTTAATATTGCCATTTTTTTTAGAGTTTATGGTTGAAAGTAAAAAGTTTAAAGTTTAAAACGACCTACTTTTTACTTTACACTTTTTACTTTACACTTTTTACTTTACACTTTTTACTTTACACTTAAATTTATTAGATTTTTCTTGCTGTATTGATCACATTTACTCCGTTAAAACGAGTGGTTGGACTACCATGAGAAACGGCGCTGCTTTGTGAAGGCTGGCCTTTGCCATCGTTAAAAGATCCTCCTAAACGGTAATCGCTTTCATCACAAACGGCGGCACAAGAATTCCAAAATTCTTGGGTGTTTGCCTGGTAAGATACATCGTTTAACATGCCAACAATTTTTCCGTCTTTAATTTCGTAGAAAATTTGTCCGCCAAACTGAAAATTATAACGTTGCTGATCTATAGAGAAACTGCCATTACCAATAATGTAAATTCCTTTCTCTACATTTTTGATCATATCATCTACACTTAATTTTTCTTTGCCTGGTTGTAGCGAAACGTTTGGCATTCTTTGGAACTGTACATCGTCCCACCCTTGTGAGTAGCAACAGCCCTGAGATTCTTTCAAACCTAAAATATGTGCTTGATCTCTGATGGCTTGGTAGTTCACCAAAACTCCATCTTTAATAATATCCCATTTACCGCATTTTACGCCTTCATCATCATATCCTACAGCACCTAAAGAACCTTTTTGGGTTTTATCAGCTACGATATTTACTTTATCACTACCAAATTTGAAGTTTTTAGATTTCCATTTATCTAACGTTAAGAAACTTGTGCCGGCATAATTAGCCTCGTAACCTAAAACCCTATCTAACTCGGTTGGGTGCCCAACAGACTCGTGAATGGTTAACCATAAATGTGATGGATCTAACACTAAATCGTATTTACCCGGCTCTACAGATTTTGCTGTAATTTTTTCAGTGGCATTTAAAGCTGCAAACTTTACATCTTCCAGCATATCATACCTGTTTTTATAGCGAGGGACAATACCAGGAACTTTATCTTGAGGACCAGCCGTTAAATATTCATATCCCATACCCATTGGGGAACTTAAGGATGAACGAGTTTGAAATTTACCAGATGCTTTATCAATTTTTGTAACTCCAAATGAAGGGAAAATACGATGAATATCTTGATCTATATAAGACCCATCTGTAGAGGCGAAGTATTTTTGTTCGTTTACTGCAAATATTACTGAGTTCACAAAACTTGCTCCGTTTTGCAACGCAATATCATTTACTTGAAGCAGTAAATCAACTTTTTCTTTTACTGGTACGGCAAAAGTGTTAATTTCTATTGGTGCTTTCCAACTTACTTCTCCAAAACCTTTTTGAGGAGCTAATTGAACTGGTTCACCTTGAATTTTAGCATTTGCTTTGGCAACGGCAACAGCTTGTTCTGCTGCTTTTGCAATGTCATCCATGGTCATTTTGTTGGTGGCTGCAAAACCCCAACATCCATTGGCAATTACTCGGATGCCAATACCATAAGATTCTGTATTGGCTACACCTTGTACTCTTTTTTCTCTGGTGGAGACAAACTGATTGAGGTATCTGCCAATTCTTACATCGGCATAGGTTGCACCTTTAGACCTTGCAGCGTTTAAAGCCACATCAGCCATTTGCTTTTTAATCCTTACATCAACCCCATCTAAGGCTTGTAACGGATCTATTGGATTTCCAAAAGCAGATAAGTTAGGCAGCAAAGTTGCTCCTAAACCCATTCCTGATAAATATAAAAAGTCTTTTCTTTTCAAGCTGATTCCTCCTTTATAAGCTGGTTATTTTAAAATTCAATCTAGTTATTATTTTGAATGATTGAAAATATTGTTTTGTAAGATTTATGTTTCAATGGAGGTTGGAGGGAGGCCTGAAAGGTCGGTATATATTTTAAATAGGGTGCAGCCCTATTTAATTAAACAAGAGAAATGGAGGCCTGAAAGGGCGATAATCTGTATTAAAGAGATAAACTAGTCCCAAACATAAGTTTCGTCATAAACAACATTGTATTTTTTTAAAAATGCCCTATACTCCTCCTCAAATTTTTTATTTTGATGATGTGCTTTCTGATTGGATATGTATTTAATTACTACTTCTATTTCACTAGGATTTACAGAAAAAGCGCCGTAACCATCTTGCCAATAAAAATTTAAAAAATCTTCTCCTTTAGTCTTTATCCATTTTGATGAATGTGACTTCACTTCTTCTACCAATTTCATCAATGCTATTTTTTTAGATAACATGCACAAAATATGTATGTGATTTGTAAAACCGCCTACTTTAATGGGCTGGCAATCTAGTTTTTTACAAATCCCACCTAAATAACTATAAAGTTCATCTTCAATTGACTCGGTGATGGTATGTTCTCTGTATTTTGTGCTAAATACCAGATTTATATAGTTTTTTACTAGTGATTGTCCCATGGTTGGTAGATTACGCCCTTTCAGGGCTTCTTCCGATGGGATGCTCCCATCGTTAATGTATTACGCCCACTTCGGGGCTTTTATAGTGTTATTAGAATAGCTAATATAGAAATTTTAGGATTCATCAAATTATCCTAAATTAATCCATCCTCCCTTCAGCCCACAAATAACCAGCACTCATCAAAAAAAGAAACAAAAACCACCATTTAGAGTCTTCTCGTTTTTCTTTTTCTGATTTTTCTAATAATTCAGTCGGTTTTTGAAGCTGGTCTTTAGCCCAATTAAGGTTCGCTTTAATTTTATTTGCATCTCTAATACTGCTCCAACTTTGCTCACCGAATACATAAAATGAAGTTGCAGACTGTTGGTTAACTTTTAGCGAATGCCAACCTTTTTGTTTTGGCCAAAAAGTGCTTTTCCAAACAAATGGCATATACTTATTTTGTAAAGGTGCTAAAACCAAGCTTTCTACCTTTACTGAAATGGGTTTTCCGCTTTCTGGGTTTTCTATATGGAGATTAGTTTGCTGATTTATTAAAGGAAAAGCAGGTTCAATTTGATATTGGATTTGATTGTTAGATTTTTTTGCAGATTTATTGATTAATTCGCTCCAAAAATTGGCGTAATCTACTTTTAAGCCATTTAAAAACCAGTGATAGGTTGCCGAAATAGTAGAAACCATGATTTTACCCGAACCGTACATCATGTTATTGACCATAATTTTAGCATCGCTGGTGAAAACTACAGGCTGATTTCCGCTTCTTAAATTAAAATATAAAGGCTGGTCAATTTCTAAGGGAGATAATAAATTTTCCATCAGCTTTAAACGATAACTTTTATTTCTAATAGTAGATGGCGCACTGTAGACAAACTTTTTGCTAAAAACAGAAATCGGCTCGTTTTCATTTATTCTAATCAACAAGCCCAAACCTTGTTCTATTTGTTTGTCTAAGGCTAATTTCTCGTTGGCGGTTAACAAAGCTAATTCCGCATCATCTGCAATAAGCAAATCAAATTGCTGCAAAAGTGACTGATTCACTTTATCTATTTTAATAGATTTAGTATTTAGATAATCTAAACTAAACTTATCTTTACTTATCCGACTTCTAAAAACTACTGGATATTGATTTTGATATAACCAGTTTTTCAAAAATTTATACTCAAAATCTGGACTTTTGGCCAAAATAAGCAACTTAATAGGTGGCTTTTCTACCACCTCAAACGGAATTTCTTCTTTTGATAAAGTATCTTTTCCGCTTATAGCGATGAGTTGATAAACTGCTTTTCCAACTAGTTTTGGAGTATGCGCTAAAGAAAAAGAAATACTTTCCTTTTTATTAATCGCCACAGAATCTAAATTGGAACCCAATCCCACTAAAACTAATTTAACAGGATTTGAAAGGTTATTTAAATAAGTCCCTTGCACATGCAATTTATGGGTGCTAATGATTTTCCTATCCCAATAAATGGATGGTATTCCTGATGAAAAACCTGATGGATGGAAAGTGAATTGAAGTTTTTTTATGCTCGCTAAATCTGCAGAAGCTAAACCATTGCCATAAATATTTACTTGTTTTACTTGAGGATGTTTAGCTAAATAATAGGCTAAATCTGGAATATGGGTGGGTTTAACACTTAATTTTTTTTGCAACAAAGAGGAATCTACCGTGTAAATTTTTTTGTTTTTGGGAAGGCTGTCTAAATTTACACCTTCGGTAAGTATCACTAACTCATTTATAGAATCCTTTTTTTCTACCTCATATTTAACGGGAACTAATAATAAAACCAATGAAATTACTGCAATTACAGAACCTATCATCCGCATCCATAAACGACTTTTATTTTCTCTTTTCCATTCCTTAAACAAAAGGAAGGTTAGAAAAATTAAAGCCGAAAGAATGATGATATAGTGAACATTCATATTTATTGTTTCGCGTTTTTAAGGTTTTGAAAGTATGATTTACCCAAAGAAGATGCCGCTACTCCAGAACCTGCTTGTGGCAAAGGTTGCACATTACCAAGCAATTTTTGCAAAGCGTTTTCTATCCTATCAATTTCTGAAACATTAATCTTACCCTCTCCATTCATAGTTTTCTTCATCAACTTTAAAGCGGGTAAATAGGCTGATGGATTTTTAGAAGCAGCCGTAATTAATTCTATTTGAGCGGTATTCAACATCCTTTTATCATTTACAGAAAGTAATGGCTTTTGCTTTAACTGTTCTAAAACAACAATGGCATTTTTAAAGTTTGCTGCTTTTTGGTCTGTGGTTATTATAATTGCCTTATTCACCGGATTGGTAATTTTATCCAACTCACCAGTCAATCTTTTTTCGGCTTTAACAGGCGTGGTTTTCACCGTTGTTTTGGCAACATAAGCTCTAGAACTTTGCTGCAAATCTTTTAATAATCTTAGCGCTTTATATTCAAAAGGTAAAGCCTCTTGTGGTTTGTAGGTACGTAAGCGCAATTCGGCACTCCACATTTCTGTTAGCGTAGCTTTTAGTCTCGACTTTAATTCGGGTTCAAAAAAGCCAGCATCCTCTGCGTTATCATGTTTATGAGCGTACTCATCCATCAGCGCTTGCACATCACCAAATTTTACATTTTCTTCTTTACTGTGGTTATGCCCATCATCAGCACTATGTTCTTCTACTTTTCCCTCAGCGCCATAAGTTTCAGATTCTTCGCCTAAAAACTTGCCATAACGCAGTCTTAATAATTTTTGATCTATCCCTAAATTGTTACTTCTATTTTTAAATTCTGTATCTGTTATGCTTGCTTTTTCTTTAAGTAATTTTTCGGTATCGATAATAATTTGCCGCTGACTTCTAAAATATTCGGGAACCAAATTTACACCGCTAGCTAACCCTGTTAAACTCATCAATTCTGAAGTATCTTGAATAGAAACTATATAAATATCAGATCTGCTTTCTTGTCCAAAATTAT
>JBILPO010000150.1:0-5399 GCA_044373805.1 Pelobium sp. | reverse complement strand
CGGATATATTTATATTTCCGGCTTTTTTTTGTTCGTTTTTCTCAGTTTATTTGGGCGTTTTAACACGCTATCCGTTACAATCTTTTTGTGAAAAACAAAAAGGATTTTCACTGCTATCGTTAACGCATCAAAGAATAGGAACTATCATTTTTTAATTAAAGCAGTTTAACAGGATTCCTTTTTCGTGAATCCCTAAATTCAAAGATATATGCAGCGGTAGCGCCCCGCTATTTTTGCCGAGGCTATAATGAATCACCCAGCAGACCTAAGATATAAATGACGAACTTAGCTTATCCAAAAAATAAGAAAATGAAAGAAAAAAACCCTTGGACGATACTCGAAAGCAAAAAAATATACCAAAACCCTTGGATCAGTTTAACGGAACATCAGGTTTTGAACCCCGCAGGCGGAAAAGGGATTTACGGAGAAGTTCACTTTGAAAATTATGCCATCGGCATCATCGCTATTGATAAGGATGATCACATTTGCTTGGTAGGCCAATACCGTTTTCCCTTAAAACAATACAGCTGGGAATTGCCAGAAGGTGGCGGTCCTTTGGATGGAAACCCTTTAGATTCGGCAAAAAGAGAGCTGTTAGAAGAAACGGGTTTGGTAGCTAAAGAATGGACGGAGGTTTTGAGAATGCACCTTTCAAATTCAGTGAGTGATGAGTTAGGGATTTTATATTTAGCCAAAGATTTTGAGCAATTTGATGCTCAGCCAGAAGAAACAGAACAATTAGAGATCAAAAAAATCCCGTTTGAAGAAGCCTATCAAATGGTGATGAAGGGAGAAATTACCGATTCTTTAAGTGTGGCAGGTATTTTAAAGGTAAAACTGATTAGGGAAGGTTTTTAATCTATAAGTTTATATTTGCATCATGAAAAAGATTATAGGTCATATTTTAAGCCCGTTACATCATTTTATATTCTTTTTCTTTTTGGGGCTTTTTCACCCAATTCAATGGCTTAGTTTAAAATTGGGAGGTTACAAAGGGCATAAGAAATCTGTAGATGCACTTAACTTTTGTCTATTAATTTCTTACTATGCTTTAGGCTGTAGCATTAGATTTAAAATGACCGAGCAATTGCCTAAAAACCGACCTATAATTTTTGTGGCAAACCATCAAAGCATGTATGATATTCCGCCATTAATTTGGTTTTTGAGAGATTATCACGCAAAATTTATCTCCAAAATAGAGCTTACCAAAAATATTCCTTCTATTTCTTTTAATCTTAGGCATGGTGGCGGTGCCAATATTGATAGAAAAGATTCTAAACAAGCCGTAGGGGAAATTTTGAAGTTAGGCGAGCGGATGAAAGAAAACAATTGGTCGGCAGTGATTTTTGCCGAAGGCACCCGTTCCAAAGATGGTAAGATGAAAGATTTTCAGGTGGGCGGAATTGCCACCATCTTAAAAAAAGCACCTCAAGCTTTAATTGTTCCGGTGGCTATAGAAAACTCGTGGAAATTAGTGAGAAATGGTTTGATTTGGTTAGAGGCTTTTCATCCCATAAAATTTACTGTTCTAAAACCTATAGACCCAGCAGGAAAGCCTTATGAAGACAGCGTGAAAGAAGCCGAAATGGCTGTAAGAGCAATAGTAGAAGCTTAAATGTTCTTATCTTCAATCATTTTGAAGAAATAATCTCGGTGCGTATCTCCAATTGGAATCACCTTGTCTTTTATAAAAATACGGCTACGCTCAATACTTTCTATTTTATCTAAGGCTACAATGTATGATTTATGCACTCGTACAAATAAATGATCTGGCAAGGTTTCATCAATTTTTTTCATGCTTTGTAGCGTAATAATTCTTTCTTTTTGGGTGTAAATGGAGATATAATCTTTTAATCCTTCTATAAAAAGGATATCGTCTAGGTAAATCTTCTGGATTTTATATTCGGTTTTTACAAAAATAAAGTTGTGCGCAATAGGAATTGGAGCCACAACTTGGTTCTCTATTGTGGGAGCTTGTGATGGGGTATTTAATAATAATTCTTTTGCTTTTTGTGCGGCTTTATAAAACCGTTCAAATGCTATGGGTTTTAATAAATAATCTACCACATTTAATTCATAACCGTCTAAAGCATATTGAGAATAAGCGGTAGTTAAAATCACCTTACATTTTCCGTTAGAAATTTTTAAAAATTGAATACCAGTCAACTCTGGCATTTGAACATCCAAAAAAACCAAATCTATATTCCCTTCTTGCACCGCAGAAAGTGCTTCAATAGGATTTTGGTAGCTTTTAACCAAAGATAAAAAAGGGATTTTAGAGATGTAATCTTCTAAAATATCTATAGCTAAAGGCTCATCATCTACTACCAAACATTTGATCATGCTATAAATTTAAATATAATTCAGAATAATAATCGTCTTCTTTGTTTTCTATGGTGAGCTTGTAATTTTCTGGGTAAGAAAGATCTAAGCGTCTTTTTACATTTACCATCCCAATACCGCCAGTTTGATCTTTGTTGAGTTTGTTTTTTCTGTTTTTAATGGTAAAAAGCAGTTTATCTTCAAAAACAGAGATATTGATATGGATAGGATTTTTTGCATCGGTAGCTAAACCATGCTTAAAAGCATTTTCAACAAAAGAAATAAGAATTAAAGGTAAAATATGTTGATGATCAATTTGACCTTCCACCTCTAAAATCACATGTACATTTCCTCTAAATCTTAATTTTTGAAGTTCTATATAGCTTTTTAAGTAAGTAATTTCTTTTTCTAAAGAAACCCGGTTATCATTACTTTCATATAGCATATAGCGCATAATTTCTGAAAGCTTTAAAATCGCATCAGGCGTGGCATCAGATTTTTGATAAGCTAAAGAGTAGATGTTGTTTAACGAATTAAACAAAAAATGGGGGTTAATTTGCGATTTTAAGAAAGCTAATTCTGCTGTTAAGCTTAGCTTTTCCAAATCAGATTTTTCTTGTTCATTAAAAAACCAATCGACGGTAAATTTATAAACAGTACTTAATAAAATGAAAAATCCGTTGATTACAAACGTACTGATTATGGTTTGTTTTGAAGGTCCAAACAACATTTCCGTATCCTTTGCAATCATCTTTAAACCACTTAATTCATGCATATAAAATAGGAATCCATATTTAATGGCGACAAAAGAAATCACAATAATGAGGCAAGCTAGCATCCAAATAAAGAATTTCCGTTTGTCTAACGTAATTGGAATAATTAAATAAAGGTTGGTGTAAAATATTAAAACATTGAGTAAGGATAAGCCTATAAATAGGATGTACAAGCCATTGCTGGAGTTAAACCCAGCGGTAGCAGCAAAAGTAAATATGGTAATGAGGAAAGCCCAAATTACGCTATGCAATAAAAACTTTTGTACACTCGTCATGTTTTAAAATTAGAATAAGGTTTTTTTTATAAACAGATATTTAGACCAACCGTCTTTTTTTATCTACCAATAGGTTTAAAACCGACCAACTACCGCTTATCGCTATAAAATCCCGTTGGTCTTTAAATAATTGCCATTGGTCTATTAGATTTTAATAGCCTAAAAATAAACTGAATCTTTGTTCATCAAATTAAAACAAAATATCATGAAAAAGTTATCTACTTCTGTTTCTCCGTTTTTACTGATGATTATCCCTGTAATTTTATTTGTAGGATTATCATTAACGGTAAAGGAAAATCAATCTCAAGAAGAATTTAGCAGCAATGGTTTATCAGTAAAAAATGCTACAGCTACCATGGTAAAAGTGGGAGAGCAGTCTATAATGCGTTTCTTATTAAGAAAATAAGGTTGTTTTATCTTTATTAGGCGAATAAAGAAAAATATTTTATCGCTTTAATTGTGTTTCATAAATTTTGATCCACTCCTCTACAGTTATTTTTCCTGCTAATTCTCCAATTAACTGGTAAGGTATTTCATTTAATTTTTTAAATCTGATACAGCTTTTTCCCATATCTAATTTAGTTGTACAATGTTTTGGGTATTCACTCACAAACCAATCCTTAAGTATTGTATGGGCATATATGCCCATGTGGTAAATAGCTACAAAATTCTTTTGGGAAGCGATGCTTATAAAGGGTAAGGGCTGTTTTGTATCACAATGATAGCCACTTGGGTAAATAGAATGCGGCACCACATAGCCTATCATGCCATAATTGATAGCCTCTTTAAATCCTTTAGGGATTTTATTAATAATTACTTCTCGCAATCTATTTATCACTTGTTTTCTTTCATCTGATAATTGCGCAATATAATTTTCTGCTGTTTCTGCTTCCATTTGCATATAAAACTAGTTCAGTTTTCTTGAGTCAAATAATTAATACCTTATTAAAAAGCCCTGCATTGTAATCAAATGCAGGGCTAATCTTTTTATTTTTAGGCTCAATTATTAAGAGCAACCCATACTGGTTCCGCAATTTAAACACTTATAACAAGTGCCAGATCTAATGGTAGTATGTCCGCAATTGCTACAAGCCGGAGCGTCTGATTGTGCGCCCATAGATAAGTCAAAAGTTTGACCTTTTACGGTTGCTTGTGCTGTTACCGTTTTTTTCTCGGCTACAGGTTGGTAAACGTTAGTAATATCCGGATTCACATCACTGTCTTGCATTTGTGGGTTGCCTGTTACTGCTTGTTGTTCTGTAATTACATGAACTAAATCTGTACGGTTTAAATAATCGTAACCTAACATTCTAAAAATGTAATCAATAATAGAAGTTGCAGATTTAATATTTTCATGCCCCACAACCATTCCTGCTGGTTCAAAGCGAGTGAAAGTAAATTTCTCTACGTATTCTTCTAAAGGCACTCCGTATTGTAAACCAACAGAAACGGCAATAGCAAAACAGTTCATTAACGAGCGGAAAGTAGCGCCTTCTTTATGCATATCCACAAATATTTCTCCTAAGGTTCCGTCGCCATACTCGCCGGTTCTTACAAATACGGTTTGTCCGTCAATACTTGCTTTTTGGGTGAAACCTTTACGTTTTGCTGGTAATACTTTCTTTTGTACCACTCTAGATAGCTGACGCATAAAGCTGGTGTCTTCTGAACGTTGCAAAATGGCATTAGCGGCTTCTAAAACTTGCTCAGGGGTTAAGTCGCTTAATTTTAATTCAGCGGCTTTTCCTAAAACCTCTTCTACGGTATCTAATTTTTCTTCTTTAGTATCAGATTTGGTTGAAAGTGGCTGAGATAACTTACAACCATCACGGTAAAGCGCATTCGCTTTTAAACCTAAACTCCAAGATAACTCATAACTTTCTTTAATCTCTTCTACTTTAGCTTCATTTGGAAGGTTAATGGTTTTAGAAATTGCTCCCGAAAGGAAAGGTTGTGCCGCAGCCATCATTTTAATGTGACCATGTGCATGAATATATCTTTCTCCTTTTGCGCCATTTTTATTGGCACA
>JBILPO010000149.1:0-5402 GCA_044373805.1 Pelobium sp. | reverse complement strand
CCCAAGTGCAGCTAAAAAAAGTAAGATGCGCATTAAGGATGCAATGCCAATGGCAGTAATGGCTCCTTGGTTTACTTGTTTTAAATTAGCTTGCCCAGTTATACCGGCTTCAAGCAGGCGATGCGCACCCGCAAAAGTGATATATCCACCAACTGTTCCGCCAACTATGGTTAAAACAGCAGAAAAACTAAACTGCAATGGAACAAAAGTACGAAGCACCGCTTCTTGAATTGGCGGGCTACTAGAATAAGCGATATAGCAAGTTAAAGTGATCATTAATAATCCCAATAACTTTGACACCCAATCCATTAATTTACCAGCTTCTTTGTATATAAAGATTGCTACTGCTAGAATTGCACTTATTAAACAACCTTGCCAAATACTTATCCTAAATAAAACATTTAAGCCTAAGCCTGCCCCAGCTATATTTCCGATATTAAAAGCTAAACCTCCCAAAAAAACCAAGAAGGATAATAAATAGCCTAAGCCAGGAAAAACAAGGTTGGCAATTTCTTGGGCTGGCTGATTAGAAACTGAAATAATTCGCCAAATATTTAACTGAGCAATGGCATCTAAAAAAATAGAAATTAAGATTACGAAAGCAAAACTCGCTCCCAATTGATCAGTGAAAACTGCTGTTTGAGTTAGAAAGCCTGGCCCAATAGCTGAAGTTGCCATTAAAAAAGCAGCGCCTATTAAAATACTTCTAGTAGACTTATTCATGAACGAGTTGGTGCCTTTATATTGATTCCCTCATTGATTAATGTTTCCTTTATCTTCTTTGCAAACTCAACGGCATGTATTCCATCACTATGAATACACAGAGTATCTGATTTTAGTGAAATGATTTTTTTTGTTACCGTTTCAACTTGTTGATGATTTACCATCTTTAAAACTTGTCTCAAAGATTCCATCTCATCAGTAATTAAAGCATTACTTTGAGAACGAGGGGTAAGTGAGCCATCATCCCGATAAGTACGATCGGCAAAAACCTCTGATGCGGTTGCTAATCCGATTTTTTGTGCTGCGGCTATCATTTCACTTCCTGCTAAAGCAAATAATATTAGTGACGGATCAAAATCATGTATGGCACTTACAATTGCCTTTGCCAAATTCTCGTCCTTAGCCGCCATATTATATAAAGCCCCATGAGGCTTTACGTGATTAAGCTTTCCATGCGCTACTTTAACAAAGGCGTAAAGAGCACCTATCTGATATAAAGTGATTTGATAAGCCTCTTTTGGAGAAATTTTCATTTCTCGTCGACCAAAACCTTGAAGATCTGGCAATCCTGGATGCGCACCAATGGCTACACCCTTTTTGATAGCCATATTTACAGTATCTTCCATCACTTTTGAGTCTCCAGCATGAAACCCACAAGCAATATTCGCTGAAGAAATATAATCGAATAAGACCTCATCATTTGGCATTTCATAATTACCAAATGCCTCCCCCATATCGCAGTTAATATCAATTGTTGCCATGGTACTTAATTAAATAATATTGAATTTAAATTGGATAGCGTGATTTAATTTCCGCAAATCATTTTCTTGATTAAGATAAAGAATTTCGGCTTGTTTCATACTTATTGGCTCAAAATTTAAAATATCACCTGGTTTTAATTGGCCACATAAAGGCATATCAACTTCTGCTACTTTGGCCACTCTTGGATATCCCCCAGTTGTCTGGCAATCAGCCATCAATAAAATAAGAGACCCATTTCCTGTTACCTGAATAATTCCGGGAGTTACCGCTGTTGATAATAATTCCTCTTGATAATTACCTTTTCTGTTCAAAACTGGCCCTTCTAAATGATAGCCCATTCTATTACAATTTACAGTTAGAAGATACGGCTTTGTTAAAAATTCAGCAATAGAAGATTCATCAAACCAATCCACCTCCCTCCCTAAAATAACCCTTATGGTATTGGTTTTATTTGTTGTAAATGAAGTTGGAGAAACACTCCAATTGGTATAATTTATCTTCTCTCCTTTGAGCTGATCTAAAATTATTTGAGTGGTTAAAGTGAATTCATGATTGTTACTAAGTTCATCATTTTCTTGGAGTTGCCTTCCATCAAACCCACCAAAAGAAGCAGTTAAAAAAGTACTTTTACTTCCTAAAACCTCGGGTACATTCCATCCTCCAGCCACAGCAAGATAAGAATGACTACCCGTTGAGTTGTTTTCAATAGAAATTTGACTTCCTTTGGGAACAAAAATAGGTCTGTTAGCTGGAGCTTTAATATCATTAGTTTTTAAAAAAGCCCCCTGCCCCACTAAAGCCAATAAGCAGTTAGTCTCTGCAATAAATATTATACCCCCATATGTGAACTCAATTACTGCATCACTATCTAAATTCCCAAGTAATTTATTAGCTAACCGCGATGATAGTTGATCTAAAGCCCCAGAAACAGGAACCGCTTGAGCGAGAAATCTATTCCTCCCTTCATCCTGGATAGTGCTCAATATGCCCGGCTTTTTTATCCTTATTTTCATAAGTACTCATTACAAGATTGAAAATCAGATAAATTAATTGGATAAAATTTTATGCTATCGCCAGCTTTAAGTAAAGAGGGTTGAGTTCTATTTACGTCAAACAATTTTAGTGGTGTTTTGCCAATAATTTGCCAACCTCCTGGGGTTTCTAAAGGATAAATACCTGTTTGTTGACCAGCTATCCCTACAGAACCAGCCGGAATGGCTTTCCTTGGCGCTAATTTTCGCGGGCTAGTTAAAACCTCAGGCATCCCGCCTAGGTAAGCAAAACCCGGGACAAAGCCAATCATAAAGACAGTATAAATTACAGAACTATGTAATTGAATAATTTTTTCTTTTGGAAGTTGATGATAGATAGACAACTCCTTTAAATCTAAGCCAAAATGCTCATCGTAACAAACAGGAATATTGATGATAGTTTTAACTTTATCAGTAGAATCATCATTTTCTTGAGCTATTTTGGACAAGTAGTTAGATACCTTATCAAAACAAGATTTCCCAATTAAACTTTTATCACTAATAACTTTAATAGGATTAAAAAACAAAGTTAAAGTAGTATAAGCTGGCACAGTACAATCTAACCCAATAAACGGATTTTCTAAAATAAGCCGATTCAAATTACTTATTCTATTCATTAATTTTTCCTCTATCTTATTACCGAACTCTATCGAAACTGCTTTTTCACTGATAGAATAGATGGTAAATTGATTGGAATTAGATAAATGCATATTTTAAAATCTGTCTTATTTAAATATAAAGAAGATTTACAAATTATAATATTTAGAGCCCATTTCCTTGTATTATTTTTATAAAATAAAAATTATTGTTTTTTTGAATTTCTATCAAAAAAGCCCTTTTAGAAATAATCTAAAAGGGCTTAATGTGGCATATTTACTAATATAAATGTTTAGAAAAAATCCTAGGTTTTAGTTTAAGATGCATTAATCTCAATTACCCACCCCAAATAGAACTTACGGCCCAAACAAACAAAACTATTGTAGTTCCAGCACTCACTGCAAGTCCAGTGAGATAATTCCTCAAAACTTTTCCTTTTTTAATGTCCTTAGCCTTTTTACTGTAACCATCCGCATATTCTGCATTTTTCATTAAATCCGGATTTTTATAACCCAAATTCACATCACTAGGTTTGGTTGATGCAGAAATTATAGCTGGTACTGCTCCTAAAAAAACTCCATATAAAGGTATGGATGTAGTTAGTAAAACTGCTGTACCAGCAGGTTTATAACCATTATAATTTTTAGAAGCATCTGCTTGCCCCTGAGCAAAAAGGTCTTGATTTGAATTTAACACAGAACCTTCTACTTTGAGGTCACTAAAAATATCTTTTGTTCCATTCTCATATCGAATCATTAATAAATTGGATTTTACAATTGTATAAATTGGACCACCTAGGTTCTCAAATTTTTGATACTTTACTTCTAAAGTATTTATTTCAATTACCTTTGCTAGCATATTCTCACCAGATTTCACTATTAATGTGTCTTGTGCACTACAATTATCAGCGATAAAAAAAAGAATAATTATTAAAATAGATTTCTTCATGTTTTTATAGATTGGTTTAAGTGTAATGTAAAGATTAATATTTATAACTAACTAATTATTTATTTGCAGTCATAAATAACTGATATATGAATGTACTATTGAAATTTTCGCAAATCTCAAATTTTTAAAATAATTCATCATTATATTGGAGGCTTTAATAGAACTTTTGACAAAAAGAAAAACCCTTGATGAACAAGGGTTTTAAAGTGGTCCCGACGAGAATCGAACTCATATCTAAAGTTTAGGAAACTTCTATTCTATCCGTTGAACTACGGGACCTTTTCAATTTTTTGATTTATTGATTTTAGATTTACGATTGCAAAGCAAATCTAAATCTATCTTATCACACTTCCAGCAGGAAATACATCCTTTGGTGTCGCAAAAGTAAGTTTTCCAGCTGAGTTTTCGGCCATTAAAATCATCCCTTATGATAAAACGCCTTTTATCTCTCTGAATTAAAATACTGCTACACCTGTTAAAAATTCAATTATGAACGTTAAATTTAGCTTTATACTGATGCTGAGGGCTTTAATACACTTACAGCAAAGGCAGCAAATGCGTAGGTAGTAACGGGAAAAAGACCGCTGATAGTTTTAAATAAAATAATCGAAAGTAAAGAAATTTATAATTTAGCTCAAAAAACAGAACTCATACTCACTATAATTCTGGGTGCTTTTTCAATATACGAGCCTCACCGTTTGAGAAAGTTTTGGTACCATTACACACCTACTCGGGCCTAGCATTTTCTTTTTAAAAAACCTGAAACTAGAAATCAAAAATTTCCAGCATCTATACCATTGGCACTTTCAGTTTAGTAATTTATTGAAGGATTTGTATGGTTATCGATTTCTGGTTCTTGGTATTTCGAATAGGCAAAACCATTTAGGAATGAATTTCTAAAAATTGGCCAAGTGATATGACCAATTTTTATTCCCTACTACATTTTGGTTTTGGGAAAAGTGCCAAACAGCAAAAAAATACGATCGTTTTTATGGCCTTAAGGTATTATTTAAGCTATATTTTTGATAAAATATTAATTTATTTTCCCGTATTTGATAACAAATTAACTACTAATACATATTTTGCTTTTCTATTGCGCCTTAGGACTTATTCTAATTAATTATTTATATTTTCGTTTCAATTGTTTATCAAATTATGAGGCATCTTATTTAGTTTAAATTAAATCATAATTAATTATAAATAATTTTAATTATTAACGTTTATGGCTTAATTCCTAGGCCATAAATCATTAAAAAAACCTTTACGGCTAAGCTCATTATGATCAAACCTTTATTGAATGAAAGCATCCCACGCAAACATATCAGTTTTATAAACATTATT
>JBILPO010000148.1:0-5444 GCA_044373805.1 Pelobium sp. | reverse complement strand
GCTCATAAAAAAGCAAAAACCAATCTAATAACTCAAGTAATTCAAAACGAATCAAAATCAGGTTAAACCTAATACTTACAACTCCGTTACTGATTAGGTACGTAAATTGTAGTGCTAAAATTATGGAAAGCCCACAAACAGATACCCGTTTAAAATACGTTAGAAAAATAAGCAAATTGCTAGATAGTCAATTTGAAATTGGCGGTTTCAAATTTGGGATTGATCCTATTTTGAACTTTATCCCTTTTGCCGGAGATGGCGCTACCACTCTGGTATCTCTTGCTTTGGTTTACACCATGAATAAGCATGGCGCCAGCAGCAAAATTATAGTAAAAATGTTGGGCAATGTATTGATAGATTTCATTTTAGGCGCTATTCCTTTATTAGGTTGGATTTTCGATTTCTACTTTAAAGCTAATGACAGAAACTTAAAACTATTAAATGAACACTATTTGGAAGGCAAACATGCTGGAAGTGCTAAAGGGTTATTAACCGGAGTTCTTATTGCTTTTATTGTGGTGATGATACTTGCTTTTTGGGCTATTTGGAGCATTAGTTCTTGGTTGTTTGGATTGGTGTTTTAAACTTTAAAATTAAAACCACAGAGAACACAGAGCTAATTGATTGAGATCTATAATAAGCACTATTTTGAGGATTTGAAACCTATGAACTCCTTTAAATTTCTTTCTTTGATTGATCTGGATTAAAACTTTAAAAATTGACCTAAAACAATTGAAATTTTACTTTAACTATCATTTAATAGGATTAGAAAATAAAATTTCACTATCATTGAACATAAAACCTGAAACAAGAGATTGCCACCAAAAGCAACTCAAAATAGTTAGAAATTAAAATCGCTAAAACACATGAATAAAAAAATAATTTGTCTAACCATTTTTTTTGGAATTTTAACGTGTACGTCAACGATAGTGATGGGGCAGTATTTAAGTTTAAACCCTGCAGAATTAGAAAAATTAATTGGCTTAATTAAAACGGACAGTAGCGCTCAAAAAGAATTCCTTTTATTAGAGCAACAAGCGAAAACAGCCCTTTTACAAGAACCTTTACCTATAGAAATCATCATATCTGAAGGCCATTTAGCGAGTGATCCTAAAAAAATTAAAACTTTAAAATCACTTGCTGATTTAAAGAAAATTTACTCGTTAGCCTACACTTATAAAATTACTAACCATAAAGATTATTTAACCAAGTGCACACAATACATTACTGCTTGGGCTAAAATTAACAAGGCGATAGCGAACCCTATTAATAATACCAAATTAGACCCATTATTTGAGGCGTATGATTTAATTAAGGATGAAGTGAATGAGTCTGATAAACAAGTTATTGAAAAATGGTTTAGACAAATTGCGGATGTTGAAATTGCTACCCGACGCGTACTAGCTGGCAAAAGATTATCATACAATAATTGGAATTCACATAAAATAAAAATTGTGGCCAACATTGCCTATCTCTTAAATGACAAAAATTATCAATTATTTGTAGATACCAGTTTAAGAAAACAGATAGCACTAAATTTATATGCCGACGGTTCTGGCGCTGATTTTAAAGAACGTGATGCCTTGCATTATCACTATTATACTTTAGAGCCGCTGTTAACAACAGCCACAATAATTAGGAGAGCAACTGGCATTAATTATTATTCTTACCTCTCAGATTCTGGTTCGTCTGTTGAAAAATCTGTTGCTTTTTTAGCTCCTTATGCTAGGGGCGAAAAAACACATGCCGAATTTGTGAATAGCAAAGTAGCATTTGATAGAAAAAGAGCTCAAAATAAAGAAGCCGATTATATAATAGGCGCATATTTTAATCCCAAAAAAGCAATTGATGTTTTTATTTCGGCCGCATATTTTAATCCCAATTACTTGAGCATCGTAACCAAGCTATCCGAAAAACCTGCCAAATATGCAAATTGGCAATGCGTTTTAAATTCGGTTAAAAAGTAATGTTTATCTTCATTATTAAAATAGTATCACAAGCATATTTCAAAAAACCGACGTATAAATGATTCATATGAAATTTAAAAAAACGCTAACTACCCTATTTTTGGTAACTATTGCATTCACTATGCAGGCACAAAGTTTTAAAGTAGAAAACAGCTTACCAGTTACAAATTTAACCGACAGTACAAATTTTTCACTTTTGAATGCTCGTTTAGGAAGCAGGTTTTCCTTTTCATTATTGAATGAAAAACAAAGTATCCAAACCGGAAGTTTAGGTTTTGATATGGATGAGCAAACTGGCTTATTAATTAGTTTAGCTTATAACAATAAAACATATTGCTTTAGAACTACCCCTCTGCCAAGAAATACAAAATATTTCAACAATCAACAGTTAAAGTTTGGACCATCTTCAATGGAGTTAAGCGGACAAACAGATGAGGGCATAGCTGTTAGTTTTACTTTAATTTCTTCTTTCACCAAATCAAAAACGCTTGAGGACAGTGCGGCGGTTAAAGTTCAAATTTTTCCGGGATATTACTTTTTGGTAAATATTACCAATAACAGCAATGCTAAACTAGATGGTAAACTTAAAATAGCCTTGGCTAAAACACCGGTAAAAAGCTTCAATTTCATGAGTTTAGAGCTTATAAAACCTAATAATAATGAGCAGCAACTTTATTTTAGAGACAATGCAAATGTGAACGGAAAAACCATATTAGCGGCTACTAAAACTAAGGCTAACGGCACTTTTAATCAGGATGGTTTTGGTGGTTTGTTTTATGATTTGAGCATTAACCCGAAGGATAAAAAAGAATTTTCTCAGATTTACACTACCTATAATGACAGTATAGTTATTCCGGATAAACGAGTGAATCAATCTCTCAGATTTTATTATACAAAATACTGGAAAAACGTAGAAGAAGTATTAAAGTATGCGCAAGAAAACTTTGATAAAAACATTGCTTTAACTCAAGAATTTGAAGATACTTTAATGAAAAGCAACCTTAGCCCAAAAGAAAAATGGGTGCTGGCGTTATCTTTTCATACCGATTTAGCAAATACATTTTTTTTGTTGGATGAAAATAACCTACCTAGGTTTTATGTATCAGAAGGTAGGTTTAAACATTTAAGTACGGTTGATGTGGCACATGAAACCGAAGTAAACGCAATTTTTTCTCCTTGGCGATTGAAACTTCAATTGGCACAATGGACAAATTATATTGCCCGATCGGAAGTTACCGTACCTGCAAATCAGGTTCAAAACAAGCCTGCTTACCAGCAAGGAATGACAGCTACTGAATATGGCCCATATCTTTATCATGATGTTGGCGATTTACCTTTTGTAAGCGAAACTGCAAATTACAACTACGGTCCGCATATGGCTGTGGAAGAAAACACCTCTTTTGTATTGCTACTTTACTTTTACTGGAAAATAAGTAACGATGATGCATTTGTGAAATCTATATTAGGAACGGTAGATGAATTGCTACAATCTGTGATAAACAGAGATACTAATGAAAATGGAATAGCTGATATGGCTTATGGATGGACTACTTATGACGCCAATGAAGCTCTTAAATTATCTCCCGATAATACCTTTTTGGGCGCAAAACAATTTAGTGCTTATGTAGTAGCTGCCGAAATGTTAAGAGCATTGGCTAATAAAGATAAAACCAAAGTAATTGATGCCACCAAAGCAGGTGTGGTAGATGGTGAAGGCGCTGGATTTAAAAAATTAGGTACCGAGGTAAACAACGAGAAATTAAGAAATAAACAAGCCGATAAATATGAAACTGAAGCTAAAACTATTCTTACAACTTTAGAAAAAGCGCAACTTAAATATGGCTTTATCCCTGTGAGTTTAGATGAAAAATTCCCTAAATGGAATCAGCGTTCGGTAGTGATTGGCGAAGGTTTATTTTTACCCGGCTTAGCAGGATCTAAATCACCTTTATTGAAACAATTGGCAACAGTTTTGAAAAAAGATTATGCCGCCACTTATGCTAAATGCATAACCGATTATGGCATAAAATTAACTACTGATGAAGGTACAACTTGGTTTAGCAAAACTATTGTTGCTGATGTAGTAGCATCACAATGGTATGGAATTAATCATACATCTGCAGGATACATTTATGAGTGGAATAAGAACAGTCCGTATGCATATAATGATGGTTTACTGAAAAAGAATGACGTTTGGATTGGCTATTGGTATCCAAGAGGAATTTCTGCACTTGGTTATTGGATTTTAAAAACTGCTGATAAAAAATAAGCTTCGGTTGATGAAATTGATGTCATGCTGAGCGGAGTCGAAGCACCTTTCGACTCCGCTCAAGCAACTTTTGGATTTTATTTTCAAATTATACTCTGGCCGCTCATAGCCGCGGAAGCCTATTACTTTTTCTTTAGCAAAAAAGTAACAAAATGCCACCGCTACGCCAATTGCTATAAAAGGTTCTGCAAATATTTCTTTAGTACTACCCGCAATCGCCAAGGCGGAATAAGACGGTTATGAATGGTTTGTGCCAGTAGTTCTGAGACTAATTTTGACTTTTGTCTTTCTATTGAATTTTCGCATTGCAAAGCCACAATCTAGGGACGGCCTATGAAGATTTGGAAAGGAAGACCGATAAATCTTTTGTAGAAACTTACTTAAAGCAGTATCATCAGCACTCCGACAAGTGGTGCATAAACTTTGTTAACTTTCTGGCATTCCCACGACTTCGGTTTGTGCTTAAAGATTTATTGAGGCTTACTTAACAAATATTCATCAGCCAAGCTTTTTGGTTCTTTTCAGCTGAAAAGAACTAGAGTTGTCCCGCTCATGAGGGACGGAAAAGCCTTGTGATATTTGGCAAATAACATTTCGCAGGTGATATTAACTGAAAATTTGATACCTCTTCTTTAAAAGGTTTTTCATAAAAAGATTCACATGCCATAAAGAACTGACTGGTTCTTGTGTAAATGGCAGCTGCTGCATGTATGGAAAAGGACCAAATTCACAAGTAATGGTTACTGCCTCAGATTTTTTTATCATATGACTTTGAATAATTGCATCCCACCATGCTAAGTGGAAATCTAAAGCTTCTTTCCATTCTGGTGCTTCGGGATTATTTACCTGTGGACCGCCTGGGTAGCCTACTCGGCAATGAAAATGATCTGTCCGTTGGATGGCTTTATTTAGAATTTCTTGCTGATCTTGTAAGTAAGATTCGGCCACACAACACCAATGAGAAAAATCGGCAGTCAGCCTTAAATTTGGAAATTTATCTAAATAAATCTCTGTAGAGGAGGTGCAAAAACTAAATTTTCCTCGATGTGTTTCATGAACAATGGATATGCCTGTTTCTTTACTGATGCGTTCTGCAATTTCAATTAGCTGACTGTTTTGAGCTTGGGTAAAAAAATCTTTACCCGTTTGTGCATTTATAAATAAGGGCTTGGCTGCAGCTAAAGCATATAATCTGGTTTCGTATTGTT
>JBILPO010000147.1:0-5483 GCA_044373805.1 Pelobium sp. | reverse complement strand
TAGAGGCGGTAATGGTATTTACAAAAGATTGCATGGCCATATAACCCGTAACCTCTGGTGGGTGTTGCCTACTTAAGACTACAATTATTTTTTTTCCATTACTAGTTTTAGAGCTCAAAGCAGTGATTGGATTGTTTAAAATACTTTTCCCAATAATCTCTTTTCTGAGAAATGTTAAGCCACCTAAGCTATCTATCCATTTGTAGGAAGTCTTGGCGTTAATGAGTTCTTGAGCCGAAATAAAAAGCGTATCTGCTTTTGTTTGGATTTTAAAAAACGCCTCTGAACTATCTGAATTTAGTTTTACATCCTTGATAGTTGACCACAGTAACCCATCCGCACTTTGTTTAGGGCTGTACCGATGAACAGTTGTAGGGTATTTTAAATTAAAATATAAATTACTTGAATTTTTAGACCATACTTTAAACGCAAACCATGGGCTAGAATTTATTGGAGAATTTTCGGGCAGAATGGTTAAGGTAAATGTGCTGTCATTTTGTTGAGATACTGCATTGAAACGAGCTCCATCAAATTGGTTATTGATTTTGATTTCACCGCTATTAAAACTATACTCTAAACGTTTTTGAAATTTAATTTTCGCCTTTGTGGAATCGACCTTATTAATAGGTTCTGAAACTTGTTTTTTGGGTATAACACATTGCCAATGTAGGCTTATCGCTAAAATAATAAGCAACGATGTGAGGATGTTATTCTTCATTATATAAAAAAGTTTAAGGTAAAATAATCTGATAATGAATTCTTAAATAGTCATTCATTACTCTCGCCATTTTACCTGCAGATTGTTGCCTTAAAACCGAAGTATTTCTAATAATTGGACCAGGAGTCTCTAATTGTATAGCTGAAATATTGCCGCCATTTAAAGACCCATAACTAGAGGTGCAATACCCTCCGTTAAAATAATCATCATTTAAGGGCTTAGGGTCTTGTTGGCTTGGAACAGAGGGGCAGCCGGCATTTGTAAGCAATGTTCCAAGACTCTGGCTTCCTCTTATCAGCTCCCAAAAAGGTAAAGTACTGTACTTGGCAATGGCTTTGATACTTGTATAATTGCCTAAATTATCTAAGGAAACATCAGTGCCGTTGAGCTGGGTTGCACTTAATAAATAGCCTATTTCTATCCGGCTTTTGGTATGTCCATGGCCATGCATATCAAAATATAAACCCTTACCTACTTTTTCTGATACAATTTTTAAAGCAGATTTGATAAACCCATGGTAGTCATTATAAGCCAAAGTGGCATCAGCATGAGTTAAAAAAGCTTCACTTAAAGAACGGTTAGGATCTAATTTAGTTCTTTTTAAATCGTTAATTACAACATGAGGTCTTAAACCAGTCACTTTCTTTATAGAATCAGCCAATCTCAAGGTCAAATCCGTAACATTTATATCGGTTACCGTTACGCCTTGCGTTCTATCGGGGATATTTGAAGGCGTAAGATCTCCGTCATGAGGGGAAGACAAGATAAAAGGAGTTAAATTATCTCCTACAATGAAACGAGTATAATTTTTACTACCATATACAGTTTCGCCGGGTTTATAAGCGGGAGGTAAAACTACTACTGCATTACTTGGTGATTTTTTACAGGAATATATCATCAAAATACTTAACAGTACAGCAATCTTATAAAATCGAATCTTAGTTTCCATCTTAAAGTTTATTGATTTTGGATACTTATTGATTTTGGATAATAAAAGGATTAGCTTCAATTTCTCTCCTTGGAATCATAAATTGCCATCGAACATCTCCAGCCGGCACAGTTGAACTTACTCCTACCGTAGCTAATGTAGAAGTAGCACCTGAATTAGCCCTACTTAACGCCATGTTGGTTCTCTTTAAATCAAGGAATCGAAAACCCTCGCCCCAAAGTTCAGCCCTTCTTTGCACCATAATATCATCAAGTGTTAAGTTAGATGCAGTTTTACTAAATAGAGGATCTCTATTGGTTGCTAATATCTTAATGGCATTAAATGCATCTGTCATTCTATTTAATCTAGCATAAGCTTCTGCTTCTATTAAGTACATTTCTGCAGCTCTCATAAAAGGGATATCGCCTGCACTTACTCCAGGATCTTTAACCACGTATTTACGATGTTGGTATTTCTTTTTCACCTGAGTAGGTTCAGGTAAAAAAGTGGCCGAATTTATAATCCCTTTAAAGTTTACAGCGTCAGCCGTTGTACCATCCCACCATAATTTCTTTCTAATATCTGTTGCAGAAAGGGCATTATATAAGGTGGAATTTATAAGTTTCGGATTTGGACGAGTATGAGCAGAATTAAAATTTGCAGACATATAAGCATAAAAAGAGCCGTAGGCAGGCAGTTGATCTGCTAATTGACGAGCACCCCACATCCATTCTCCTTGGCCTGGCAATCCCATATCTGTAAAACCTTGAGTATATTCAGGATTAGTCATTAGCGTATAATTAGCTCTGGCTTCGGCGGCATATTGCGCCGCTTTGAGATAATCTTGCATGGTTAATGCCACTCTAGCTTTAATGCCTTTAGCTACACTTAAATCAATATGTGATTTAATAGCCCTTGAATTAGCGTTAGATAATCTATTAATTGCGCTATCTAAATCGTTATTAATTTGAGAATACACTTCTTCAACCGTAGCCCTGGCTTGCGGCTGAGTAGAGAAATGAAGAAAAATAGGCACTCCTAATTGAGTATTAGGCACCGTTGTAGCATCATATCTTATTCCGAAAAGTTGAACCAATTGAAAGTAAGACCAAGCTCTTAAAGCAAAAGCCTCTCCTTTAATTCCGTTTTTCTCATTGATATTCCCATTTATAAGATCTACATTATCAATAACTAAATTCGCACTGCTGATAACTCTATAAGGAAAGCGATAAGCAAAAGTGGTTAATCCACTAGCTACACTGCGATGATCTATCCATTTATAGGCATTTCTAAAATAGCTGGTTCCTAAAGCAGAATGAACTACATCTTCTCCCATAAAATCTAAGTTAATCATCATTGATCCCTGTCCATCTTCAGATTGGGAAGAATACTGAATATACAGTAATCTATATGTTCCATTCAATGCTGAGCGGGCATTGGCTATTGAAGAAAACGCATCTGAAAAGTCGATCTGATCTGAAGGAGTTGTATCTAAATAATCTTTATTACAAGCACTTAAGCTTAACATTAAAGCTAAAACGATTATTGAGGTATTTCTAATTTTTTTCATCGATCTTAATATTATAAGGTAAGGTTAATGCCAAGGTTTACAATACGGGTAGGTGCATAGGTATAAGAAGCCGACCCTGTATAGGTTTGAGTAGGATCTAAACCTTTACGATTGGAGGTAATGAAAAGGTTTTCTGCACTTAAATAAACTCTAGCATTTTGAACCTTTAATTTATTTAAGGTTTTTTTAGATAGCGAATAAGTGAGTGAAGCCGTTCTTAAGTTTAAGTAGGAGGCATCAATAAGATACCTATCACTATCGTATTGAACGATAGATTCTATCCTTCTGGCCACATCTGTGATATCGCCAGGTTTTTGCCACCTTTTTAAGGCATCCACATGAAGTGCCCTACCATAATTACCTCTATACATTAAGTTTTGATAATCGTTATCAAAGGTTTTGCCTCCCAGTTGAAACATAAAAGTAAAGTCTAAAGAAAATCTGTTATAATTGAGGGTGTTTTTTATACTTCCATAAATGTCTGGTATGGCAGAGCCTTTGTAATCAAAAAAGGCATTTGAAGTATTTGTGGTTAAGGTGTCGGTGCCTTTAATTACTCTACTCGAAGTTGTTAATTTATCTGCAGCATAATACAAGTCTAATCCATTATCTGGATCAACGCCGTACCAATCTCGCAAATAAAATTGGTACATTGATTCTCCTACTGCATAGCGCTTAGTCCCATTAATTCTACCTTCATACTCTGCCGGAAGTTCTGTTATTTTGTTTTTGAATCTGGTAAGGTTAATATCTACATTCCATTTCACTGCTTTTTTCTTGACAGCCTGTATGCCTAATTGTAACTCTACGCCTTCATTTCTCATGCCTCCCAAGTTTACATTTCGCGAAAGCAAACCACTAGTCAAAGGTAAAGGCAAATCAAATAGCAAATTTTTAGATTCTCTTCTAAAAACTTCAATAGTTGTGCTAATTCTATCAAACATATCCACTTCCAAAGCTAAATCAGCACTTTGGGTAGATTCCCATTTTAAATTGGGACTTGGTATAGAACTTAATATCATCCCTGATTCTGTACCGTTGCTATATCCCAAAGTATATAGACTTTGATAAAGGAAGTATCCAGAAAGATTATCTGACCCAACGAGGCCGTAAGAACCTCTTAATTTTAATAGATCTATCCAATTAGCTTTGAAAAATTTCTCTCTGTCAATATTATAAGCAAAACCTGTTGACCAAAAATTACCCCAACGATTATCTGGATGAAATTTAGAGGATCCATCCCTTCGGAAAGAACCGTTAATAACGTACTTGCCATCAAAATTATATTCTATTCTAGATAAGTAACCTTCTGTTTTATAATCTCTGTTATAAGACGATAAATTGGTTGTAGTGGTAAAGTTATCTAAAACGGTAGTACCATCAACAATCATCCCTCTTCTAGAGCCTGATAAGTAATCATAGTTATTTAAATAATTCTCATGCCCAACAAGCACTTTAAAGCTGCTTTTCTTATAACTAGCTGTATAATTTATCAACTGGTTAAAATTCCAATATTTAGAGATAGTATTGGTTCGAGTGGTTCTTCCTGCTCCAATGGCATCGCCTACTAAACGATTATCAAAAACTTCATTACGATAGTTATTAATAGTGTAGTTAGAACTTAAACTAAGTTTTAAGTTTTTAAGAATATTAATATCAGTATTGGCTACTGTACTAATAGCATTTCGCTGAATTTGGTTTACATTATATTGTGTTTCAGCAATCACATTTCTACCACCAAATATTCTGCGCTGATCGCTTGAATCATATATTTTATTCCCCTTTTCATCCAAAATAAATGCACCAGTTATCGGATCGTGTTGATAAACAGGATAAATAGGCCCCATCACTAAATCTATAAAGAAGGGATTTTCATTAATCCCACTACTTTCGTTGGCTTGGTTAGTGTTGGTGGTATTGCCAGAAACATTTAAGCCTACTTTTAACCAAGATTTAGGCTGTGCGTTAACTCTTACTCTACCATTTACTCTTGTAAAATCAGATCCTTTTGCAAATCCTTTATCGTCTATTAACCCTAAAGAAACATAATAGTCGCTTTTTGCTGCTCCACCGCTTAAACTCATATTATAATCCTGACGGATACCTGTTCGTTCTATTGCTTTTTTCCAGCTCAAATCATCGGCATATAAAAGCTTAGCATCAGGATCAATGTTGCCATCTATTCCTACTATTGCATTATCTTTTACATTAAAAGGATTAAATCCTAGGGCTTCTTTAATATTTGCAGTAGCATTTAAATTGGCTTG
>JBILPO010000146.1:0-5489 GCA_044373805.1 Pelobium sp. | reverse complement strand
TAATTGAAGGGTATGACCATGAGGAAATAGGACAGATTTTAAAAATTAACGAGGGAACTTCTCGGACGCAGTTTTTAAGAGCAAAAAGAAAGTTGATTGATATTTTAAAAGAAAAAGGAGTGCAAGCATGAACGATAGATTAGAAAAATTTATTGAGGACAATAAGAAACAATTAGACGGTTTTGAGGCGCCAGAATTTATTTGGGAAAAGATTTATGCGGGTTTAAATGAGCATGAGAAAAATGAAAGCAGAAAGGTAATAAAGAAAGTTTTTTACAGCTTTATGCGAGTTGCCGCTGTGTTGTTATTGGTTTGCACTGCGGGTTATATTTTTGTTGCTTACCAAAACAAGGAGGCTTTAAAGCTGAGTAATATTAACCCAGAATATGCTAAAAAAGAAATCCGTTTTGCTTCTTTAATTGAAATGAAACAAGAGGAAATTAAAAGTTTTGCAAAGCTAGAACCAAAATTATATAAGGCTTTTGTAGACGAACAAAACAAATTAGAAAAAGAATATAATGAGCTTGAAAAAGAGCTTCCAAATACCCCAAATCAAGATAGAGTAGTAAGAGCAATGATACGGAACTTGCAGGCACAAATCTCTTTATTGAACCAACAATTGAATATTATAGAAGAAGTAAAACAATTAAAAAGCACTAAAAATGAAAATATATCCATATAAATTAGCCTGCTATATACTTATGGTGAGCCTGTGTTTTACAAGCGCATTAAAAGCACAAGAAGTGCCGCCAGTGGCGCCAGTTCCGCCAGCGCCAATTACAGAAATGATGCCGCCCATTGCGACTGAAAATCCTCAACAGAAATTGGAAAGATTTGAGAAAAAATTTGAAAAAGCTTTTGATGTGAAAATGAAAAGTTTAGCATTGGTCAAGGTTGATATTGATAAAAAGCTGAAAGAAAAATTTAAAAATTTTGAGCATGATTTTAAGTTTGAAAGGCCTGTATTACCAGCAATTCCGGCAATGCCCGACTTACTTGAAATACCAGCTTTTGAGTCTAATTTTTCTTATAGAATAGGCGCACCAGAAAACGCAGCAGAGAAAATTAAAAAACTCATTAAAACCTATGCTGTAGATGCAAATGATGTGTTGAATATTGAAAACAGTTATGGTAGAATAACCGTAAACACTTGGGATAAAAATGAGATTAAAGTGGATGTTGAAGTGAAAGCCTTTGCAGAAAGTGAAGACATTGCGCAAAAATTGTTAGACGGCGTAACCATTGCTAACAGCAAATCAGGAGATCAAATTTTGTTTAAAACAACTATAGAAAAAAACAGTCGTGGTAACAGTTGGATGTCTATGCGCTGGTGGAACAACTCGGGCGAAAAGCAAAAAGTAGAGGTGTATTATACCGTATACATGCCATCTAAAAATGCTTTAAATCTTAAAACAAATTATACCAACATTATTTTACCAGATTTAAACGGACCAGTTACTGTAAGTATGAATTATGGAGATTTAACGGCTCAGAAACTATTGGGCAATACCAATAAATTAAGTTTTAATTACGGTAAAGTGCAATTAGCAGCTTTAAATAACGCTACTATATCCTGTAACTACGGCAGTTTTAAGGCTGATGATTTGAATAATTTAAACGCCAGTTTAAATTATAGCGCAGCAACTTTAGGGAGGTTAAGCGGGAATAGCACCATCAAAATGAACTATTCTGGAGGGTTTAAAATCACTGCTTTTGATAAAGATTTTAAATCACTAAATATTAATGCAAATTACTCAGGCATAAACCTAGATTTAATTGGAATAGATGGATTTAATTTTGATATCAACACCAATTACGCCAGCTTTAAATACGACGATACCAAAACAAAAATTACTAGTAAATACCCTGTCGATGAAGCCAAAGGCTGGAGTTCTTCTAAACAATATAAAGGCGTTTATGGAAAAACAACAGACGCAACTATTACAGTAAAATCTAATTACGGAAGCGTAAAGTTTAACTAGTAAATTTTATGAATGATTTTAAAGGCGAATTAACAGTTCGCCTTTTTTTATTTCTAAATAATGTGCTTTCTATATTTTTATAAAAATTAAAACTATGGAATGGCTTATTAACCCTGAAATTTAGAGATGATAGCCGCTGTAGTGATTGCCTTAATAGTGATCACGCTTTCTTCTAACTCCATTTCTAACTTTGTAAAAACCACCCAATGGTAAAAATGCTGCCAATTTATTTCTTGTTGCTCCTTGGTGTTTCTCTTTTGGCCCAAGCTTTTGAGCAACCTATACCAAATGGGTATATTTATTTTGCAATGGCGTTTTCGGTTTTAGTGGATGCATTAAACCTAAGAGCTAAGAAGAAAAAAATAGAACCAAGTTAATTAAGGAAGATCCCAAACGAAGAAGAAGAAATTAAAACTTTTAGAAAAGGTGCTGTTTTAGATTTTTATAAAGAATAGTCTGGCTATTTGTTCCAAATCCGCTCGCTCTTATCCTGCGGGTTTTCCACTGCTATCCAGTTTAGGTACCCAAAACAGTGCTGCAAATTTGCCGAAGTTTAATTTTTGCCGAGCATCAATTTTGAGGCAGCGGCGCTTTTTTTAATTTTTTTGTTTAAATTAAATTAAAAGGACTTTATTTGGCAATGTTTTGATAAACAGATTGTTTAATCAAAACAAAATCTAAATTAATTGGTATTAATGAATGTAAATAGTTCAAATTTTTTTATTTGCAACAAAAATTAAAAAGCTTAATGGTATGCTAAAAGCTAAATTACTCTCAGAAACCACAAAAAAACAGTATGAAAGAGTTATTGTAAATATTGCTATTGCAAGTTTTGTAATCCATTTATTGTTAATTTTTTTAGTTGATTTAGGCTGGTTAAAATTTGGGAATTCTGTTGATCTTTTGCAAAACCCTATTGCAGCACTTTATACTCCATTTTCCTTCATTTTACTTTATGAGGTATATCTTTTAGTTTTTTACTTACCAAAATCAACCACTATTTATATTGGTAAACAATATGAAATTATTACATTAATTATAATCAGAAGAATTTTTAAAGATCTCTCTAAACTTGAATTAACAAATAATTGGTTTTCTGTGAAAAACGATCTTCAGTTTACATATGATATTTTAGCAACCATTGTCCTATTTTATCTTATCTATTATTTTAATAAACTCAATCAAAAAAGAATAGAAAGTCAGATTAAAACAGAAGAATTAACCCAAGAAGTTAAAAGCTATATCAACATAAAAAATATCATAGCAATGTTTTTGGTCCCTATTTTTTTTATTTTATCACTCTATAGTTTTTTAAATTGGGCTTATGAAAAAGTAATTTTAGGCGACAGTCAAACTGGGCGGGTAGCAGATATTAACACCATATTTTTTGATGAGTTTTTTACTATTTTGATTTTGATAGATGTGCTTTTATTACTGGTTTCTTTTCTTCATCTAGATAAATTTAATCAAGTGATTAGAAACTCAGGCTTCATTATTTCAACCATTTTAATTAAAATTTCTTTCGGGGTTGAGGGCTTATTAAATACCGTTCTTATTGTATCTGCCGTACTATTTGGGGTTATAATTTTAGCTATTCATAACCAGTATGAAAAAATCAAAACAGATAATGAATAATTAATCCTCTAACAACCTACTATCAATTTCTTTAGTCGCTTTGGCACCTAATTTTTTTAGATTCTCTACTCGGTTTACTAAGTTTCCGTTTCCTGTGGTAAGTTTGCCCATCGCTTCTCCGTAAGCTTTTTGAGATTTTTCTAAACTGTCTCCTACTTTTTGTAAATCACTTACAAAACCAACAAATTTGTCATACAAAGAGCCGGCTTTTGTAGCAATGTCTATCGCGTTACGTGTTTGCTGTTCTTGTTTCCAAATAGAAGCTACGGTTTTTAAAGTCGCCAATAAAGTAGATGGTGTAACTATTACCACTCGTTTATTCCAGGCAAAATCAAATAATTCTTGATCATGCTGAACTGCAATAGCAAAAGAGGATTCTATGGGGATAAACAATAACACAAACTCTGGCGAATTAATTTGATATAAATCCTGATAATTCTTTCCGCTTAAACCACCAATATGCGTTTTAATAGAGTTAATATGTTGTTTTATAAAGCTTTCCCTGTCTTCATCTTCGGCATTTACCAATTTCTCATAAGCTACTAGTGAAACCTTAGAATCAATCACAATGTGTTTTTCATCTGGTAAAAAAATCACCACATCGGGCAATAATCTGTTGCCATCTTCGGCTATAAAACTACTTTGCTTGCTGTAATTGGTCCCTTCTATTAAGCCCGAGCCTTCTAACAATTTATCTAAAACCATTTCGCCCCAGTTGCCTTGCTTTTTGTTATCGCCTTTTAAGGCTTTGGTTAAGTTAGCCGCATCATCACTAATTTGTTTGTTGAGTTCCATCATTTTAGTGATTTCCCCTTTCAAAACATTTCGCTCGTCTGATTCTGACTTATAAACCTTTTCGACTTTATCTTCAAAAGCTTTAATGTTTTCTTTTAGTGGATTTAACAATAAGTCTAAATTAGCTTTATTCACCTCAGTAAACTCTGCTGTTTTTGCTTTTAAAACCTGATTAGCTACAGTTTCAAATTCGGTTTTAAAGCGGATTTGAGATTCTTCTACAAATGCCTTTTGCTCCGTAAGTCTTTCTTGCTGAGCGTTAAAGGATTCTTCTGCCTTAGATAGTTTTTTCTTTTCGTTGGTCAGCTGCTCAATTAAATCTGTTTTTTCGGCTTCTAATCGGTTGATTCTTTGTAAAAAGTTATGCTCGTTTTCTTGCTTTTCTTCTTTAGCGCTTTTTACTTTTTGATCGCTTACGGCGAGTTCGGTTTTTAATGCATTGTAAGTTTCTAAATCTACTCCTGTTGAAGATTTAGGCTTTTTGATGAACAAAAAAACAGCAATTAATAAAATAATAAGGGCAATAATTACAAATGCGAATTCCATTAGAGAAGGTTTTTTTGACTACGAAAATAGGAAATTTGAATGAGTAGAACTGTTGGAAGTAAATTAAACCTGATGGAAATGGATACCTGCGAAAAGCGTAAGGCCTGCAGCCGTATGAGTGAACAGCAGGACTATTAGAACGGAAGAACGAATAGCCCTGCTTTTCAAAAAAATTATTTCCCTTTGTTTAGATAATCAATGGCTAAATCTGCCAAGGTTTTTACGCCTAAAGTAAAACCGCTTTCATCAATAAAGAAATCGGGAGTATGGTGTGATGGAGCCTTTATTGGATCTTGACCTTTTGGCATTCCACCTAAAAAGATAAATAAGCCTGGTGCTTTTTCTTGATAAAAAGAGAAATCTTCTGCACCGGTAACGGCTGGTCTTAACAAAACATTATCTGCACCTGCAACTGCTTGTAGGGTAGGTAACATTCTGGCGGTTAAATCGGGGTCGTTATAAGTTACTGGGTAATGAACGCTAAAAGGGATTTTTACTTCGGCAGTTGCGCCAGCCGCTTCTGCTGTTTTG
>JBILPO010000145.1:0-5522 GCA_044373805.1 Pelobium sp. | reverse complement strand
AACCCGTTTTAGCGGTAATTTATATTTCAATAATCTAGAACTTGCTTAATAATTTTCAGCATCTTTTGATTTGTTTCTTTGTCTTTTATCGCAATTCTAATTGTATGTTTATTGAAATTATTTCCCATATTAGAGACATCCCTTATATATAGACCCATTTCTTTGCATTTAGAAACCACTGTTTCGGCATCGATACCATTTTCAGGAAGATAACAAAGCACAAAATTGGCTTTACTCTGTAAAACTTCCAATGAATTAATTTTCAACAATTCTTTAGAGAATTCCTCCCTCAGTAAGTGGGTTTGCTCATAGCATTTTTCATAATAATGGTCCTCTTTTAAGGCGACTAATGCAGCAATTTGAGATGGGAGACTAACAGCCCAAGGTGGAGAGATAGATCTTAATTTTTCAAGTTGCAAAGGTGAAGCGCATAGATAAGCAGTACGAAGTCCACTTAACGCATATACCTTAGACATAGATTTACAAATAATAATATTACTTGTACTAATAGCAAATTTCTCAAGAGACTGATCTTTTCCGCAGTAGTCAATGTAGGTTTCGTCTACCCATATACGAGTACTGGGTGATATTTGTCTTAATGCATTCTCGAGATTTTTCAAGGAAATATGCTGACCCGTGGGGCTATTTGGATTGACAATGACAATTAAGTCGTAGTTATTCTTAGCTAAGGTTAAAAGGTCTTCCAAGTCTAAAACATAATTATTAGCTTTTAACAAATTGATGCGATCAACTTGGCATCCAATAATATTTTCAAGGACATGGATATATTCACCATAAGTTGGATCAAGAATCAAAACTCTTGATTCTGGCAATAACCATTCTCTAAAAGCAAGAAAAATTAAATCGGAAGAGCCGGCGCCCGGAAGAACATTGTCTAGCTTAAGTCCTCTTGCTTTAGCTATACCATTTGCCATACCTAAACAATCTGTTGGAGGTGAAGTTTTGCAAATCCATGATAAATGGTTTCCCAATTCGTTGATCAACTGTGGAGCGGGATCAAACCAAGCATCGAGCACATCTGCATTAATGATATTCCTTCTTTTATTGAGGTCGTCAAATTCGTTTCCGATGGCATCAAAGAATGCCCCTCCATGATAGCATTTGGCTGGTTTATAAAAGTCAATCGCTAATTTCCAATCACATTGCTGCCTTATTTTGATGAAAAAACTCTTGAAATTCTTTTCTATAAAAGCATTCAATTCCTCAACTTTCCCATGGATTAGTGTGAATGTTACTTCACCAACCTTAACTTCTTTATTCGTGGCTTTAAAGCCTAATTTTAAATACATGTCCAGAACTTCAGATCGCCCTATAGACATGATATTTACACCACCAAGGGACTGAATCAAGCGAAAAGCAGCCCACATGAGCGCCACTGCAACGGGCTTACCTCTATATGCTTTGAGAACTGTTAATATTCTCATTTCAAATGTACTGGCATCTACTGCGAAAGGCATTTCCTTTCGAGTGAAATATTTATCAACAGAATAATCGTTTTTATCTGGTGGAGTAATACTGATAAAACCAGCAATTTCTGAATTTATTTTTGCAATAATATATACATTGAAGTGGTCTAACTTATCTTGCAACATCATTGCCTCATTTGTTGGATGCTGCATTAACTCTGATGCATAGACTTCATGACGAAGCTGATAAATTTTATTTCTATCATCACTTGTTGCAAGCGAGATTTCAATTTGGGCTGGTTTTGTCATTTGTCTAACTTGTCAAGATAAAAAATACAGACTGATATTAATTCTACCAGTCTGTTTAATGTAATTTACTTTTTTTCACAAGGCTTGTAAATAGCACCTGTTGCAAAGTCAACAATAACACCTGGCCAAAACAGTAAAATGTCTGCAACTAAGGCTACGCCTCTTATTGAACGAGCTGGTTGTCCTGCGGCTGGTTTTGTTCTTTGGCATTCACTAACTTTTGCGCCAAAGACTGTTGCACAAGAACTTAATGATGCTGCGATTAATACGATCGCTGTGATTTGTAATAATGATTTTCTCATTTTTATTTTTATTTAATTGTTTTTCTTACTCATATGGCTTTTCGGTATCGCCCCGTTTTCTATGGTTTCTGGTCTCCAAATATTTTAAATCAAATTGACGTTCTATGAACTATGGATTTTATTCTGTGGCTTCATAGTTAGAACTATACTTGATCTCAGCATTTAAATTTATAACTGTGGTTTTAGAAAATATATCGTGAAGTCCTCTTGAAGTAAATATGTAAGAGAGTATATCAAATGGAATTAACCGTGTTAGCGTCCTAATAAATACTCTAAGAAAAAAAAAATTATTATTGTCTGTTGATGAAACAACTTTAGATTTAGTAAGCATTTTCCCAATTGTCTGACCTTTGAAATACTCAAAAATAAAATAATATAAAAAATAGAAGACACCTGAAATCCATTTCACATTTTCAATGTCAATGATATTTTTAAAAATCTGCAGAGATACTATTAATAGAACAAAGTATATAGCTGTGTCCAGTAGAAAATTAACCAATCGTAATATTTTTCCTGTCATAATTGTCGGTCTGTTAAACTTGCCCATAACGCTCCAACGCCTGTACCTGTTTTGGTGTAAATATGCGTAATATATCAGAATTACCAAATTAAAATGAAACAAAAATAACTTAAAATTAATATAAATCAAACATTAGCTACATACATGGGTAGTAGCTAGACTTATAACGTGAATTATTAATTTAAAAATAAATAAAATGAAAAAAATAAATTTAAAGTAAACGAAAATAGAAGAGACTATTTTATTAGAGTGGCAGCAACAATGTTGGAAGAAAACGGTTATTTAATTGAAGCAATGGAGCATGATGAAGCTTAATGTGATGCGTTCTGTTCAGCACAAGATTTACAAATAGAGTTTGATATTGAGAACCAATTGTAGTCTTGCTACTAAAGTTAAGCTTATACGAAGTTAGGGCTTTGATGTATTAAAGCTCGTTTACTCAGCAAATGCATAACTTGTTTCTTCTGCTGTTGATTTATTAGAAGCTCTTAAAGTATGCTAAGTATAAAAACACCATCGCTTCGGACTTACTTCTGTAATGATTTAGTATCCGTTTGGTATCTCTTAGGACATCCTACGTTCATCTTCGTAAGATCACCTAGCATATTAATAAGGAGATATTTAAACGTACTAAACAAACGCTATTGATTTGCACTTTCCCAAGTTAAATAAACCTGATGGGATGAAAAGCCCGCATGGGTAGTGCGAGCGGACTTGTAAGGACAGCGGGACTTTCGGACCTAAAGAATAGATGGCTTTGCTTTTTCCCAAATAGATTCCTTTGGAACTAAAAATTAACTATTTTCACGGCGGAAACATTTTTAAAATTCGACATGAAATTATTAGAAGGAAAAACCGCTTTAATTACCGGTGCATCTAAAGGAATTGGAAGAAAAATTGCTGAAAAATTTGCCGAACATGGTGCAAATGTGGCTTTTACTTATTTATCATCGGTAGAAAAAGGATTGGCTTTAGAAGAAGAATTGAAATCTTTTGGTACGCAGGTAAAAGGCTACCGTTCTGACGCTTCAAAATATGATGAGGCAGAAAAGCTAATTAGTGATATCGTTACTGATTTTGGGACGATTGATATTGTGGTAAATAACGCCGGAATTACCAAAGATGGTTTGCTGATGCGCATGAGCGAGGAGAATTTTGATGATGTGATTGAAGTGAATTTAAAGTCGGTTTTTAACACCACCAAAGCAGCTTCTAAAATAATGATGAAGAACCGTAAAGGTGTTTTTATTAATATGAGTTCTATTGTTGGGGTGCAGGGAAATGCTGGTCAGGCTAATTATGCGGCTTCTAAAGCGGGTATTATTGGTTTCTCTAAGTCGGTAGCTAAAGAATTAGGTTCTAGAAATATTAGAACTAACGTAG
Organism: Pelobium sp.; assembly: GCA_044373805.1. GTDB lineage: Bacteria > Bacteroidota > Bacteroidia > Sphingobacteriales > Sphingobacteriaceae > Pseudopedobacter. The sequence continues at coordinate 1,581 of JBILPO010000145.1, read as the reverse complement.
TGGCGCCAGGTTTTATAAAAACAGAAATGACTGATGTTTTAGACCCTGAAGTGGTTAAAGGTTGGGAAAAAGATATTCCGTTAAAAAGAGCTGGCGAAACAGAAGATATTGCTAATGTTTGTGTGTTTTTAGCTTCGGATATGAGCGCTTACATTACAGGGCAGGTAATTTCTGTTTGTGGGGGAATGCTTTAGGTTGGTATTGAGTATTGAGACACTAGTATTAAGTATCAAGACACTAGTGTTTATACATAAGATTAAAGAGTTGGGATGAAAGTCTTGGCTCTTTTTTTGTTTTGATAATTCCTAAAATTAAACATGAAAAACAGATTTATACTTCCGGCTTTAATAATGGGTATTTGCCTTATTATTGTTTCGCTTTTTTTAGCCAGTGGATTAAGAAACATAAAAAGTGAAAAATCTATTAACATTACGGGTTCGGCAAAGCAGTTGATTGTTTCTGATTTAGGGATTTTAAAAGGGAATTTCACTATTTCGGCAGCTACCGCTCAAGATGCTTACCGTGAACTGGAAAGACAAAGGCCATTGGTGATTACTTTCTTAAAAAGTAAGGGTTTTAAGGCTGCGGATATTGATTTAAAAACGATTAGCGTATATCCTCAATACAATTTTGGGCCAAACGGACAGCAATTGGGTGTGAGAGATTATGTAATTAACCAAATGTTAGAAGTAAGTGCCAAAGATGTCAATTTGATTAAAGAAGTGTCTATCTCTATTGCCTCATTATTTGAGCTAGGTTTAAATTTTAATGTAAACCCACCAGAGTATTATTATACCAAACTGAGTGATGTAAAAATAAGAATTCAGGCGGAAGCAGCTAAAGATGCCATGATAAGGGGAGAAAAAGTGGCTGAAGCGACCAATAGTACTTTAGGTAAATTAACCAGTGCCAGAATGGGCGTTTTGCAAATTACACCAGAAAACTCTAATCAAACTTCTGATTATGGTATAAATGATGTAAGCGCTATCCGTAAAGAAATTACCGCCGTAGTGAGTGCTAATTTTGAGATTGAGTAAGTATAGTCATCTTTTTTAGGGCTTCTTAAAACTAGATTTAAAAAACATTTTCAATCCCTGTTCTAAAATGCCATATTTACTAATTAAATATGCCTTTACTATTTGCAATCTTTTTTAATGATTTAAGTGCTTGGTGGCTCATCCCTTGTTTGGCTTTTGGCTTTACTATGGCCTGGCTTTTATACCAAAACAGTAAGTTAGAGAACCGGAATTTAAAAGTTGCGTTATTTGCATTAAGATTTATTTTAATGAGTACGCTTGCATTTTTATTGTTAGCGCCTTTATTAAAATCAACCAATCAACGTTTAGAAAAACCATTAATTATTATTGCTCAAGATGCTTCGGCTTCTATTTCTGCGAGTAATAAAGGCTTCAATGTTGCCGCTTATCAAAAAGATTTGAAGAAATTGGCCGATGATTTAAAATCAGATTACGAGGTAAAGGTGCTCAACTTTGGGGAAGCAGTTAAAACAGATTTTGATTTTAAACAACAAGCCCTGCAAACAGATTATTCGCAATTATTTGGTTTTATTAATGAACAATA
>JBILPO010000144.1:0-5529 GCA_044373805.1 Pelobium sp. | reverse complement strand
GGTTATGGTTTAGACCCCACAGAGGCTTACCCAGCTTTAATTCAGCAAAAAATAGATTCCTTAAAGCTTCCTTATAAAGTAATTAATGGCGGCTTAAGTGGGGAAACATCTGCTGCAGGCAAAAGTAGAATAGATTGGCTTTTAAAGCAGCCTGTAAATATTTTTGTTTTAGAATTAGGGGCCAATGACGGCTTAAGAGGAATTGCAATTGAAGAAACTACGCTCAACTTACAAGCCATTATAGATAAAGTAACACAGAAATACCCTAATGCAAAGTTGGTAATGGAGGGCATGCAGGTGCCGCCAAACATGGGCGAAAAATATGCCACAGACTTTAAAGGGATGTTTAAAAAATTAGCAAATAAAAACAAGATGGCTTACGTTGATTTTTTACTAGAAGGCGTTGGAGGAATACCAAAATTGAACCAAAATGATGGAATACACCCCACCGCAGAAGGGCATCAAATATTAGCTGAAAATGTTTGGGTTGTTTTAAAAAATGAACTTTAAAAACGGAATATTCATAAATTTTTGCCGCGAATTTCTAACACGCATTTAGGGACACAGATTACATAGATTAAAAGGGGTTTTTAAGATTTTTTTTTGCTCTTTCTCAAAATTTGTATTTTCTCTCTGTACTTTGTGCTCTCTGTAGTTATTATTTTTTTGCCACGAATTTCACCAATGCTTCCAATTTTAACACGGATGATAAGGATTCACAGATTTAAAGTTTTTGATTTCTTTGTGAGCTCTTTGTGTTTAATATTTTTTTATTTCTTTAAAATTACTTCCGATAAAATAGGAAAATGATCTGATGGATATTTGCCGTTATAGCTATCAGTTAAAACACCCCATCTTTTTACCTCAAAGTGTTTGCTTACAAAAACATGATCTATAATTGTATTCCCATTTAAGTTTGCCCCAAAACCGTTATAAGAATTAGTAGTAGCGTAAGGGTAATCCACTAACTCAAAACTGTCTTCAAAAATAACACTGTTTTTTATAATTTGATAAGGCTCGCTATTTTGGTCGCCATTTAAATCTCCGGTAAAAATAACAGGTTTATTTCCCGCAATTCCTGTCACTTTTGCCAATATGAGTTTACTACTTTCTATGCGAGCTTGCTTTCCAATATGATCATAGTGGGCATTAAATACATAGAATGATTTTTTAGTTTTCCTATCTTTTAAATAAACCCAAGAACAAAGCCTGTTACAACAAGTGGCATCCCAGCCTAGAGAAGGTTGGTTTGGAGTGGCTGATAACCAAAAATCACCTTGATTTAAAAGTGTAAAACGATCTTTTTTATAGAGAATGGCAGAGTGCTCTCCTTTTCTGGTTCCATCATCTCGGCCTTTTCCATAAACGTTATATTGTGGCAAGGCAGTTATTAAATCTTGCAGTTGTGAGTCGAAAGCTTCTTGTGTACCAATGATATCAAAATTATGAAAACGAATAAGTGCTTTTATGGCTACAGATCTATCCTTCCATGCGTTTTTTTTATCGTTAAGATCATCAAATCGTAAATTGTAAGAACCCATCACTAAACTTTGAGCTTGTATTTGTATGTTGGTGAGGAGTAAATAACTCAACAATAGTAAAGTTTTGATTGGAACAGCCTTAAATTGAAAATTGCTCATAGATAAAATTATTTAGAATTATGCCTGCAAAACGGTGTTTTTGTTTATGTACTTCAAAATTAAGCTTTGTTAATTTTAAATAGGCTAATAAATTGTTAATTTGTTGCTTTTGGTAATTAGGCTTAAGTAATGCGTAAATCAATAGCACTATTTGTTTTTGGATTTTTAATTTTCATTTCCTCTGCTTTTGGAGATTATTTTCAAAGTATTGGGGTGCCTTATGTTCAGAATTATACCAAATTTTCGCAATTAGCAGGTAACCAAAACTGGTCGGTTACGGTAGATGAAAACCAAATCATGTATTTTGGTAATTCAGAAGGCCTACTTTCCTTTAATGGAAATGCCTGGCAATTGCATAAGATACCACATCATTTAATTGTGCGATCTGTAGCTGCAGATTTAAAAGGTAAAATATATACTGGGGGCTTTGGCGAGATGGGTTATTGGTCTTATGATGCTAAAGCAGTTTTAAAATACCATTCACTTACGCACCTTATTCCTAAAAACTTTAAGCTTGATGATGAAATATGGAAGATATATGCAGACGGAGACCGAGTAATTTTTCAGTCTTTTGGCTCCATATTTATCTATCAAAAGGGTAAAATAAAGGTAATAGAGCAAGGGCCTTATCTTTTTTTAATGAAAGCTAACAATAGGTTCTTTGTAGAAGTAATTAGAAAAGGCTTGTTTGAGTTAAAGGGGAATCAACTTCAATTTATAAAAGGAAGTGAAATCATTAGCAATACAGGTGTATTAAGTATACTGCCTTTTGACCAAAATAGCTTTGTGATAGGGACTTCTAATAATGGCTTGTATTTATTTAAAGATAACAAGATTATACCATGGGAAATACCAGCTAGCCAGTTCTTGAAAACCTATCAATTAAATAATGGGGTAGCATTGTATGATAAATATTTTGCTTTTGGTACCATTTTAAATGGGGTAATTATTATTGATAAAGCGGGTAATATCATCCAAAGAATTAATAAGTCCAGCGGATTACAGAACAATACCGTTTTAAGTTTATTTGCAGATAATGCTCAAAATTTATGGGCAGGTTTAGATAATGGAATCGACCGAATCGAGTTAAATTCACCTTTATCATTCTTTTTTGATAAAACAGGCGCTTTTGGTACGGTATATTCCAGTATTATTTATGGAGATAGAATTTATTTAGGAACTAATCAGGGTTTATTCTACAGTAGTTGGGATGCCGCTAATAAAACACAATTTTTTGATTTTAGATTAATTCCAGGTTCACAAGGACAAGTATGGGATTTATCTGTTATTGATGGAGTGCTTTTTTGCGGTCACAACAATGGCACTTTTAAAGTAGAAGGAGCAACTATTAAGAAAATATCTTCGGTAAATGGTGGATGGATTCTTAAAAAAATGAATTTACAGCCCAATAAGCTAATTCAAGGAACTTATAATGGCTTAGTTATTTATAATAAATTAGGTAACGGAACCTTCACTTTTTCTCATAAAGTTAATGGTTTTACAGCGCCATCTAGGTATGTTGAGCAAGATACAAAAGGGAATATTTGGGTAAGTCATGCATACAAAGGCTTATTTAAAGTCAACCTTAATAATGACCTAACAGCTTTAAAAGGGCAGATTAAAAGTTATGACGAAAAAGCTGGATTACCATCCAATTATGGCATTAACGTTTTTAATTTAGACGGAAAAATAATTTTCTCCTCCGATTCTGGCTTTTATGTTTACGATGATATCAGCGATAGGTTTAAAAGGTATGAAGAACTAAACAAGGGTTTAGGGGCATTTTATACTTCTAACAAGGTGATTAAAGCTGATGAGAAAAATTATTGGTTTATAGAACATGGAAAAGTTTCTTTAGTTGATTTTACTAAAGCGGGTAAAATAAAAGTGAATGCCAATTTGTTTAGCATTTTAAACGGTAGAATGGTTCAGGATTATGAAAACATCTCTAAAATAAGCGAAGATTTATACCTCATTAGCGTAGATGATGGCTTTGTGCTTTTTAATAAAAAACTAGGGTTAGTTAAACAAAAAATGCCTCCGATTTTTATTGGTAAAATAGAAAATATTACCGCAAATAATTTTACAATTACAGAAAGCGGCTCCTTAAGTAATGATGTTAAGATACACTACAACCAAAACAGTTTAAGAATTAACTATGGTTTGCCTTATTACAGGCAGGGTAAAATTGTTTACCAATATTATTTAAAAGGTTATTCGAAGGGGTGGTCGTCATGGTCAACTATTCCACAAAAAGATTTTACCAATTTGCCTTACGGCGATTATGAATTTAAAGTAAGAGCAAAAGTAAATGATACTGAAATTTCTGAAATAAGCACCTTTAGTTTTGAAGTTTCGCCGCCATTTTATGCCACAATTTGGGCAATTATGGTGTATTTGATGTTGTTTTCAATTGCCGTTTATATCATTAGAGAGTGGTATTTCAAGAAATTAAAGAAACATCAAGAAAAAATACAATATCAATTACAACAAGAAAGAGATAATCATTTAAAGGAAGAGGCGGCTATTAATGAGCAAAAACTGATTAAGTTAAAAACCGAAAAATTACAAGCCGAGTTAGAAAGTAAAAGTAGAGAAGTCACTAACTCAGCAATGAATATTGTTTACAAAAATGAGTTATTGCAAAAAATTAAAGAGGAGATTGTCAATCTTAAGGATGCTCAAGGTAAAAAATTAACAGAAGATCAGCTCAAGCGTATTCAAAAAATTATAGACGAAGGTATGAACGATGAGCGAGACTGGAATTTATTTGAAAGTAGTTTTAACGAAACTCACGAAAATTTCTTTAAGAAATTAAAAGCCGGTCATCCAGATTTGGTCCCTAATGATTTAAAACTTTGTGCCTACTTGAGAATGAATATGAGCAGTAAAGAAATGGCCTCACTTCTTAACATTAGTTTAAGAGGGGTAGAAATAAGAAGATATCGCTTGAGAAAAAAATTAGATATTTCTCATGATAAAAATCTTGTCGAGTTTTTAATTGAGCTTTAACACTACTTCATTACTACACATAGTGTATAATTACATCATAATTTATAAACTATTTTTATTTCAATTTGATGTAGCGTTAAATATGCATCTGAAATACTTAAAGCTGTCTTTTTGATTCATATTAAAACATTTTAATAGGAGTTGATGGTTAATTTTTTTGATGATGATGTAGTGATGTAGAGGCGTTTTTTTTTGGTAAAAGCTTAAAAAGAACTCATTTTTATGCTACCAATTTTAAAAAATCAAATATGAAACGAAAAGCTCTACTAGTATTACTATGTCTTTTCTCTTTTAATTATGTTTTTTCTCAAGATGTAAATGTAACAGGTAAAGTTACTGACGCAGCAACTGGAGAAACACTTATTGGAGTAAGCGTAAGTGTAAAGAATGCCGCAGGAGGCACTCAAACAAATGTTGATGGCAATTATGCCATAAAAGCACCAAGCAATTCAACTTTGGTATTTACCTACATAGGTTTTGTTACTAAAGAGGTTTTGGTAAATTCAACTACTTCTATTAATGTTCAGTTAGTTGCATCAAACCAATCTCTAACCGAAGTTGTAGTTATTGGGTATGGTACCCAAAGAAAAATTGATGTAACTGGTTCCATCACAAGTGTAAAGGGTGCCGACATTGAGAAACTAGTGGTTACCAATCCAATCGCTGCTTTACAAGGAAAAGTAGCTGGTTTAACCATTTCAAATTCTGGTGTTCCTGGAGCATCTCCAACTGTTAGAATTAGAGGCGTAAGCAGTACAAACAGCGCAAGTCCACTCTATGTGGTTGATGGTATTTTGCAGGAAAATATTGATTATCTAAATCCAGGGGATATAGAATCCATCGATCTATTAAGAGACGCTTCGTCTAGTGCAATTTA
>JBILPO010000143.1:0-5538 GCA_044373805.1 Pelobium sp. | reverse complement strand
CTCTTGGCAATGGGATTTTGCCGATGGTACGCCTTTAGGAATTCAAAAAAACGTAACGCATCAATTTGTTTTGGGGGGTAGTTATTTAGTAAAACTTACAGTAAAAAATGCTTCAGGTAAAACAGCTTCATATTCCAAAAGGTTACTAGTGAAAAATACTGCTGCACCTAATTATGGTAATCTTATTGGCTTGAAAGAAAAAATTGCTTTATTGTATCCAAAGGTAATGGTAGCAGCACACCGGGCGTATCATAAAAATTATCCAGAAAACTCTATTGAGGCTATTAAAGATGCCGTGTTAAATAACATAAATATTGTAGAGATTGACGCAAGGTTTACTCTAGATAAAGAATTAATTTTAATGCATGATGCCACAACAGCAAGAACAGCAAATGCTAATTATACAGTTTCACAAAGAACATTTAGTGAATTAAGGCAACTAAAACTACTGTTTAATGGAATACCTTCTAACTATGTAATCCCTACCCTAAAGGAATCGTTAGAAGCGGCAAAAGGCAAAGTTTATGTAGATGTTGATGCATCTTGGGATACCTCTGTAGAGTATTACAATAAGATTTATAATACAATTGCTGCTTTAAACATGGTAAATATGGTCATGATTTATACAGAATCACCCGCAGTGGCAAAGGGGTTATTAGAGATAGACAGCGATGTTATTGTATTATTAGGAGCTGGCTCCATAACAGACTATAATAACGCTTTAGCAATGAATCCTAAAGCTGCACTCTGGCACATGTCATCAGGTACATTAACTCCAAATTACACAAATTGGCCAACCAATAATGCGATAAAATTATGGGCAAATGCTTATGTTAATAGTACCAATTCGCCACCCTTAACTGGTGCAGACGCTATTGTTAATAATTTGCTTAACAATCAAATATCTCTTATTCAAACAGATTATCCTTTAGGGTTAATTTCTTATTTACAAGGTAAAAATCAGTGGCTTCAATAAATTAATATTTACCTCAAAAACTAAAAATAATTATGAAACAGATCTTTCTTTTTCTTTTACTTTTTCTGCAGGTTGTGGTTTTCGCACAAAAAACTCCAGAACAGAAACTTAATAATATTTTTGAAGCCGACACTAAAAAAGTGTTAGTTGCAGCCCATAGGGGTGATTGGAGAAACTCACCAGAAAATTCTATTCAAAGCGTTCAGAATTGCATTAATAAAGATATTGATATTGCAGAGTTTGATTTGGCTAAAACAAAAGATGGTAAGTTAATTATCATGCATGATAAAACCATTGATAGAAGTACCAATGGAAAAGGAAAACCTAAAGATTATACCCTTGAAGAAATACGTAAGTTCCGTTTGCTTAGTGGTACAGGACATCCAACACGTCATGCCATACCTACATTGGAAGAAATGCTGCTAGTAGCAAAAGATAAAATCATTATTGATATTGATAAAGGATATGAATATTATGATGAGGTGTTGATAGAATTGAAAAAGCACAAAATGCTTGAACAAACTATTTACAATATCTATGGGCTACCTTTTGATAGTTTGCTGGCAAAACATGGAAGTATACCAAAAGAACTTACACTTCAGCTCATCATTAACCCAAAAAATCCGGAAGCTGAAAACATAATTGAAACCTACAAAAATCATAAAAGAACCATTGTTCAAATCATTTTTGAAAGTGATACTGCCTCTATTCTGAAGAAAATCCCTGAGCTAAAAAAGAGAAATCCAATTTGGTTTAATTCTTTATGGCCAGAACACTGTGGCGGGCATGATGATGATATTGCGGTTGAAGAAAATAAACCTGATGAAACATGGGGTTGGCTGGTTTCTAAAGGTGCAAACATTATTCAAAGTGACAGGCCCATAGAGTTGCAACAATATTTAAATAAAAAAAATAAACAAAATTAAACTTACTTATTGAGTGCATTGCTCAAAAATAAGTTTCTAATACAATTCGTATTTGGTTGTGTTGGCTCAAGCCTGTTATTTAAACGGTAAAAAAGAATAACAAATGGCTTGGGCATAACATATTTAATCATACAATTCTCATGATATAAAGGACCCTCAAAAACACACATTAATTTCAACGGAAAAATAAATCTTACAGAGTTTAAAATTCTAGATAACTAGATAATCACTTTAAGAAATAGTCCAACAGAATATCATTAAATCACAAATCAGTTTTGATGATTGGAGTGATTAAAATATACTCATATGCATATGAAACAATTATTTATCCTCCTATTTTTAAGTTTTGCCATAGCGTTTGCCACAAAAGCTCAAACAGAAAGCGACGAGCGTCCTGTGGAATTTACAGGGATAAAATATCAATCAATAGATTCCCTCTTTTATATCAACTTCCGTTTCAGGATGCAGAATAGGATAGGATTCAATACAGTTTCTGCCGATGAATTTGGCATCGACCAATGGGATGCCAGGGTAAGGAGATTACGTCTTCGAGGCGATGGTTATATTTTAGGAGAAAAGCTAGGGTATAGTATTCAGTTGTCATTTGCTAGGGGAGATCAAGACTTTGAAAATACAGGGGTAGCGAATATTATCCGAGATGCTGTTATCTTTTATAATGTTAACGAACATTTTTATATCGCTTTTGGACAAAATAAACTTCCCGGTAACAGGCAACGTGTTAATTCATCAGGGCAACTGCAGTTTGCAGAGCGATCTATAGTCAATTCCGCATTAACATTAGATAGAGATTTTGGCTTAAAAGCCTACTACACTAATCAAATAGGAAAAACTGTTTACCATCTTAAAGGGGCTATATCAACCGGAGAAGGAAGATCTGTAAATACAACCGACAAAGGCCTGGCTTACACTGGCAGAGTAGAATGGCTTCCCTTTGGGAGTTTTAGCAATGGAGGAGACTATTCTGAAGGTGATTTAGAACGGGAAGAAAATGTTAAAATAAGTTTAGCAGGAGGCTATTCCTTAAATAAGGCAACAACAAATACTGGTGGGCAACTTGGGGAAAATCTTTTTACGCCAGTGGATATGAAAACCTTTATAGCAGATGCATTGATAAAATACAAAGGCTTTGCTTATGCTGTAGAATATCTAAATAGGAAGACAGATAATCCTTTTACTTACAATACAACAGGAGATTTAAGCTATGCTTATGAAGGTAAAGGAATAAACCAGCAAGCCTCTTTTATATTTAAAAACAATATAGAAACAGCCATTCGCTATTCCCGTTTAAAGCCATCAGAAAGATTATCACTTTTAGAAGGCCAGCGAGAAGTAATTGAGCTTGGATTAAACAAATATTTACGTGGGCACCGGGTAAAAGCCCAACTCAATATTAGTTATAATATCAGTAATAAAAATTACAGTTTACAAAACGCTCAAAACTTTTGGGGAACGCTGTTTCAGGTTGAATTAGGGATATAAATTCAAGATAAAATCACCCAATTTACAGTAGATGCTACGTCAAACCAATAATTTAATTAAACAGATTTACAATCATAGTATGAAATTCGCCTCTTTACTTTTTGTTTTACTTTTTCCTTTTCTGTTGCTTGCCCAACAAAAAACCAAATTTAACTCTTCCATTCCTCGTCCAAAATTGGTGGTAGGTTTAGTGGTTGATCAAATGCGATGGGATTATTTGTATCGCTATGCAGACCGTTACGGTAAAGGAGGTTTTAAACGCTTGTTAAATGAAGGCACTTCTTGCGAAAACACATCTATACAATATATTCCAACTTTTACTGCTTGCGGGCATGCCAGTATATACACAGGCTCTGTGCCAGCTATTAATGGCATTGCTGGTAACGATTGGATAGAACAGTCAAATGGGAAATCCAGATATTGTACAGAAGACAGCACCGTACAAACTGTAGGTAGTACTTCTAAAGCAGGACAAATGTCTCCAAGAAATTTGCTGAGTTCTACTATTGGCGATGAATTAAAACTCGCTACAAATTTCAGATCTAAAGTAATTGGTATCGCATTAAAAGATCGTGGAGGAATTTTAACTGCCGGGCATAGTGCAGATGCCGCTTATTGGTTTGATGATTTAAATGGAGGTTGGATTACGTCTTCCTTCTATATGAACGATTTGCCAACATGGGTAAAAGGATTTAATAGTCAGAAACTCCCTGAAAAATATTTAACTCAGAATTGGAATACACTATATCCTTTAAATACTTATAAGCAAAGTACTACGGATGATTCTCCCTATGAAGGCAAATTTAAAGGAGAACAAAAACCAATCTTTCCCCATATAATTACTGAAATTAAAAGCTTGGATTTTAACAGCATCCGCTATTCACCTTTTGCCAATACCCTTACACTCGATTTTGCAAAAGCTGCCATTAAAGAAGAAAGTTTAGGTAAGGATGAGTTTACAGACTTATTAGCGGTTAGTCTTTCTAGTACAGATTATATCGGTCATCAGTTTGGTCCAAATGCTATAGAAATAGAAGATACTTATTTAAGATTGGATAGGGATTTGGAAGCTTTCTTTAATTATTTAGATGCCAGTGTAGGAGCGGGAAATTATACATTTTTCCTTACGGCAGACCATGGTGCAGCCCACAACCCGCAATTTTTAATAGATCACAAAATTCCAGCAGGATTTTGGGAGCCTAAAAACCTGCAGCAGCAATTAAGTAATAACTTAGAGCAAAAGTATAAAACTAAGAACCTTATCAGGTCTTTCACAAATTACCAGGTACATTTTAACTATCCTGTTATAGAAGCTGGTAAAATAAATCTTGAAGCCTTAAAAAAAGATTGTGTGGATTTTCTTAAAAAGCAAGACGGAGTAGCTTTTGTTGTAGATTTAGCCCTAGTTAATCAGGTTGCTTTACCAACTAAATTAAGAGAAAGAGTTATTAATGGATATAACAGTAAACGAAGCGGAGAAATTCAAATACTTCTTAGCCCAGGTGTCTTTCAGGGATATGGTAGAACGGGTACCACGCATGGAACTTGGAATCCTTATGATGCTCATATCCCTTTAGTATTTATGGGATGGGGAATAAAAAAAGGTACTTCCTTAAACAGATCAACGGCTATGTCTGATATAGCCCCAACCATTTCTGCATTATTGCATATTCAAGAGCCCAATGGAAGTATTGGGGAGGTGATTTCTGAGGTATTAAGCCCGGAATTTTGACATAGAAATATATAAACTCAATACATTATTTATCTAAGATTTGTCAAACTAGATTCTGAAGAACGATTATCAAAAATGACACTTTTCAAGTAGAGATTAAATTGATTGTAGAACCATTGATAGAAATTATCAATCTAAAAACATTACAATTAAAAACTTGGTTATAAAATGCCTTTTTCCGTGATTTCAAACTCTTACCATTTAATGTAACAATTTGAAATCACAAGAAATTTAAGACAGATATTATTTCAAATTTTTATTTTCTTACACTAATAGAAACATGACGATCAAGAGCTCTTTCAGCGTCGGAAGCCGTTGCAGCTGCTATTGCAAATTGAGAACCGTAACCCTCTGCATCAATAATTTGGGTGCCAACACCTCGTTTTTCTAAACCTGCTTTTACA
>JBILPO010000142.1:0-5545 GCA_044373805.1 Pelobium sp. | reverse complement strand
CGGTCTTTTTTGTTTTAAGTTCAAAATAATTCGACTTTTTAAATTTAAAACCAATAACTGACAAGCTGACATTTGATATTTAACATGCGATTCGCAAACCCGACTTTTAAAGTGAAAATTTGGCAAAAGTAGGTTTTGGCATGTTCTGTGTCACAGAGGGCGTAGAAATTAAACATTATAAATTAAGATAAATTATGGCATTGAACATTAAACCTATCGCAGATAGAGTAGTGATAGAAGCTGCTCCTGCAGAAGAAAAAACTGCTTCAGGTATTTACATCCCTGATACCGCAAAAGAAAAACCTCAAAGTGGTGTTGTTGTAGCTGTTGGAAATGGAAAAGTAGACGAGCCAATGACAGTTAAAGTTGGTGATCAGGTTTTATACGGAAAATACTCAGGTACAGAAATTACATATGAAGGTAAAGAATACTTGATTATGAAAGAAAGCGATATATACGCCGTAATTTAATCAGTAATGCGTTTGGAGAAGTGAGTATTGCGATACTTCGCTAACTCCAAATTAAAAATTTAATCATTAAATTAAACAAAACAAAATGCTGAGGATGAGTATTGCGATTTATAAGTCTCAATACACTACACTCACTACTCAATACTAAAAAAATGGCAAAACAAGTTAAATACAATGTAGAAGCCCGTGATGCTTTGAAACGCGGAGTAGATATTTTAGCTAATGCAGTTAAAGTAACCTTAGGTCCAAAAGGAAGAAACGTAATTATTGATAAAAAATTTGGAGCTCCAATTATCACTAAAGATGGAGTAACCGTGGCTAAAGAAGTAGAATTAAAAGATACTTTAGAAAACATGGGCGCCCAAATGGTAAAAGAAGTGGCTTCTAAAACTGCAGATATTGCAGGTGACGGAACTACAACTGCTACAGTTTTAGCGCAAGCAATTGTAACTGCGGGTATTAAAAACGTAGCTTCAGGTGCAAATCCAATGGATTTGAAAAGAGGAATTGACAAAGCAGTTGCTGCTGTTGTAGAAAACCTTAAAAAACAATCTCAGTCTGTAGGTGATGATAACAACAAAATCAAACAAGTTGCCTCTATCTCAGCTAATAACGATGATGTAATTGGTTCTTTAATTGCTCAGGCTATGGCTAAAGTAGGAAAAGATGGTGTAATTACAGTTGAAGAAGCAAAAGGTACAGAAACTGAAGTAAAAACGGTAGAAGGTATGCAATTTGACAGAGGTTATTTATCTCCGTATTTTGTTACCAATGCTGATAAAATGGAAGTAGAATTAGAAAGTCCATACATTTTAATCTACGATAAGAAAATCAGTAACATGAAAGAACTGCTCCCTATTTTAGAAAAGCAAGTTCAAACTGGTAAGCCATTATTAATTATTGCAGAAGATTTAGACGGAGAAGCATTAGCTACTTTGGTAGTAAACAAAATTCGTGGATCTTTAAAAGTTGCAGCTGTTAAAGCTCCAGGTTTTGGCGATAGAAGAAAAGCAATGTTAGAAGACATCGCTATTTTAACCGGTGGAACTGTAATTTCTGAAGAAAGAGGTTATAAATTAGAAAACGCAGATTTAACTTACTTAGGTCAGGCAGAGAAAATCACTATCGATAAAGATAATACGACTATCATTAACGGTATTGGTAAATCAGAAGATATCAAAGCCAGAGTAAACCAAATTAAGGCACAAATAGAAACTACAACTTCAGATTACGATAAAGAAAAATTACAAGAACGCTTAGCTAAATTAGCTGGTGGTGTTGCTGTTCTTTACGTAGGTGCTGCTACAGAAGTAGAAATGAAAGAGAAGAAAGACCGTGTTGACGATGCTTTACATGCAACAAGAGCAGCTGTTGAAGAAGGTATTGTAGCTGGTGGAGGTGTTGCCTTCATTAGAGCAGTAGAGGCTTTAGCAGATCTTAAAGGTGCTAATGAAGATGAAAACACAGGTATAAAAATCATCAAAAGAGCAATTGAAGAACCACTTCGTCAAATCTGTGCGAACGCAGGAATAGAAGGGTCTATTGTTGTTCACAACGTAAAACAAGGTAAAGATGATTACGGATATAATGCCCGTACTGACGTTTACGAAAACTTAATTGGAGCAGGTGTAATTGATCCAACAAAAGTTGCCAGAGTAGCCTTAGAAAACGCAGCATCTATTGCAGCTATGCTATTAACCACAGAATGTGTGTTAGCAGACGAGCCAGAAGAAGGTGGTGCAGCAGCAATGCCTCCAATGGGCGGCGGCGGCATGGGCGGAATGATGTAATTCTAATCAAGGTTTAAGCTTTTAGGCTTAAGGTCTAAGGTTAATAAATAAAATAAAAATCCCTGTTCATTTATTTGAGCAGGGATTTTTTATTTGAAAAGCAAGGCCATTTGTGAACCACTTCCGCTAGTCTGGCTGTGCGCACTCGCTTTTTTAATACTCCAAAAAGCATTAAAAAGAGCTCAAACAAATGCTTCCATCCAGTTTATTTAATTCAGGCAGGTTTATTTAAGAAAGGGTTGTTTTTTATCGTCATATTAAGTAGTACGATGGTTAACTCTTGTTTAAAATCATAAAATGAACATCTCATCCAATTTCTAAACTAATTTCCATTTTTTGGAAAAAGCCAATAGTTCAATTTGTTAATAATCAAGTTATTACGTATTTGGCATTGCAATTGAATACAGATTTTTAAACATTTAAAGATGAGAACTGTATTTGATAAAAAGATTTTTATAGTAGATGATGATTCATTCATAACGACTAGTTTAGAACAAATCTTAAATAATTTAGGATATAAAAATATTGAAATTTATCTGACCGGTAAAAGGTGTATGAAATACATTAAAAATAATCCTGAGATAGTTTTTTTAGATTATCAGATGGATGATATGGATGGTATTGAGGTTTTAAAAAAAATAAAAAGTTATTCTGAAGATATACAAGTTGTATTTATCACTTCTATGGAAAGCGTGGTTCTTGCGATTAAAACAATTAAACTTGGTGCTTTTGATTTCTTATTGAAAAAGGATCTTACAGAAAAAGAGTTGGAGTCTATTATAAATAATATTACTCATGAGAATTTTGCTAAACTATTAGAGCATGTTTAAATATATCGAATAATTAGTTTATGCTTCTTTTTGGCTGTAAATCTGTTAAATTTTTAAGGATAGAATCCCTGCTATTTCTACAAAATTCTCCTCATTTAGCTCAAAAACCCGCCTTCCGCATGCAAGTAAGTCATAAAAATTTTCACGATACAATTTTAAATAGGCTTTTTACCTAATTTTATTTTCTCTGTTTTATAGTTTTTAATCATCCACCTGTTTTAAAAACAAACAAAATTCATCAAACCTGATGATATATTTGATAATGAGAATGAAAATCAAGATATTGTTTTCAGTTTTATTAATAAAAGCATATTGCTTAAATTAAAAGAATCATCACCATCAATTTTACCTATTTAATATAACAACAAGTTTATTTCAAGAACTCCTACAAAATCATTAAAGATTGAAAGATGTTCCATTAATTATTTCCAAAATATGGAATAAGATTTGAAATTAGGAATTTCAATAATTAATGAAAATTAGCAAATATCTGATTTTGAATAATTTATACTAATTATTTTCAAATGGAATAATATTGGATAGAAATAAATTTAGCACTATTCAAATGCCAGCAAATTTTTAATTCTATTAGAATCAAAAAAATAATTAAATCATGAACGCCTCTCTTTTTCAACTTTCATCTAACACATGGCTTAGTCATCCATCCAATAAATCAACTAATTTTAATCAAGTAAAGTTGGTTTTGTGTTTTGCGGGGAAAGAATTATTGCAACAACAAAATATCCATCCATTATTGGCTTATAAGTTTAAAGATGCTGAAATATTAATGTGCAGTACCTCAGGAGAAATTTATCAAGACACAGTTCATGATGATTCTGTAACGGTAGTTGCTTTAGAATTTCAAAAAACAAAATTGATAACTGCATCTGTAAATATTACTGATTTTAAAAATAGTTATGATGCTGCAAAAGGGTTAATAAATAAGCTTTCAAAAGTTGATTTAAAATACATCATGGTTTTTTCTGATGGGAGCTTGGTAAACGGTAGCGAATTAGCAAAGGGATTAAACGATGCTGCGGGTAAAAATATATTAATTACAGGTGGTTTAGCTGGTGATGCCGCAAATTTTAAATCTACACTGATAGGATTAAATGAAAAGCCAACAGAAGGCAATATAGTGGCTATTGGCTTTTATGGAGATCAAATAATTGTTACTCATGGTTCTAACGGAGGCTGGGATATGTTTGGTTTAGAAAAGAAAATTACTAAATCAGAAGCTAATATATTGTATGAAATTGATGGGAATAATGCCTTAGATTATTACAAGAAATACCTTGGTCCAGATGTAGATCATTTACCAGCATCTGCATTATTATTTCCTTTGGCAGTTACCGAACCAGGTTCAGAAAGACATATTGTAAGAACAATACTTTCTATAAATGAACAGGATAAGAGTATGACATTTGCAGGTGATGTTCCAGAAGGCTCTAAGGTAAGATTGATGAAAGCTAATTTTGATAAAATCACAGATGCTGCCTCAGGAGCTGCTAATAATTGCATTGCAACATCAAAAATAAATCCTGATTTTTCATTACTCATAAGTTGTATCGGTCGGAAGTTGATATTAGGACCAAGAATTGAAGAAGAAGTGGAAATTGTGAGCGAAACATTTGAAAATAAAACCGTTATGGCTGGGTTTTATTCTTACGGAGAAATATCTCCATTTAATGAAGGTGGAAGATGCCAACTTCATAATGAAACTATGACTATTACCTCCTTTTATGAATTACCATAAACTTTTACAAAGACAAATTAGTAAACATCTTCCTCTTGAATTAAAGGAAAATGAAGCGGTTAAAAATTTCTTAAAAGTAATTGACGATTCTTATCATGGTTTGCAGCGAGACAAAGAATTGGTAGAAAGAGCTTTTAATATAAGTGAAGAAGAATATATCGAAATAAATGAAAAGCTAAAACATGAATTAGCAGTTAAAAAGCTATCTGTTGAGAAGTTAAGGGAAGCTATCGGCTCTTTTGAGGATTATAAAAGTGATAATGATTCTGATGATTTATTTGTGATTGCTCAGTATCTACAGCAACAAATCAGTAAAAGAAAAAGTGCAGAAGAAGTTTTTACCTCCCTGATTAATAATACGCAAAGTGGTATTTTATTGGAAGATGAACAACGTAGAATAGTTTTTACCAACCAACTATTCTGTGATTTATTCCAAATACCAGCCTCTCCAGATATGATAAAAGGTGCGGATTGTCATGATAGCGCCCAACAAAGTAAATTTTTATTTAAAGATCCAGAAGAATTTGTAATCCAAATTGATGAAATTCTAAAAAATCAGGTTCTTACATCCCAAATTTTAGAGTTAACTGATGGTCGAATTCTTAAAAGAGAATATATCCCAATTTTTATAGAGGAAGAGTACCAAGGGCATCTTTGGAGTTACACAGATATCACAGAAAAGAAACGAATTGAAGAAGC
>JBILPO010000141.1:0-5558 GCA_044373805.1 Pelobium sp. | reverse complement strand
TTTTGGCTTCATAAATTTCCCTTACATTTACTTTTCGGTCTATACTGCCGCCCGCAAGAATTTTTTCTGTGTCTTCCAAGGAAAGGGTTGAATTTTCGATAGCGTTCGAGTTATAAACCATTTCCGGAATTTCGGCAAGGGTTATTTCCTTTAAAACTGATTCATTATCCTTTGCCAAGCTCAAATATTGAAGGTGCAGTGCCTGAATTTTATCTTTTGTAGTTTTGTTTATCATTTTAAACTCTCTATTTATCGTGAAAACACATTCAAATATACAGGTTTTCACGGTGAATTGGCGCGTTAAAGTGTAAATTGTAAGGCATAGTTTTGCTTTTTGATGGCTTTTCAATAGCAGCATTTAAATAGGCAGATAAACACCAAATTTACCACTCATCTCTTTTGCTATATCCTAGTTGATTCAACCGAATTTATGAAAATCATTTAGTCTCAAAAATAGACTTAGAAAGTAAATAGGGTAGTGGACTCCACAGCTTTTCGTTAAATAAATTTCGAAAAAACCCTGTAACCCTTGATTTTTTTGAAAAGTCAAGGGTTTTGGTTTAAGATGAAATAAATTTTATCATCCCACTCAATTAACATAATCTAAATCAAAAACGTAAACAAGGTAGATTGATTCTACTAATTTTATCCATTTTTAATTTTATCATTTTTAGATTAAATTTTCGTTACCAATACCTTATCAATTCGCTGATTATCTTTATCAATGACTTCTATACGGTAATCATCAAAATCAAATTTATACCCTACTTCAGGCAGGGTGCTGCTTTGATGAATTAACAAACCTGCAACAGTTGTATATTTGTTTTGAATTTCTTCATCTATATATAAATTAAAATAGCGTACAAATTCAATTAAGGAATACTGCCCATCTACCAACCAACTTTCATCATCTCGCTGAATAATTTGATATTCATCTTGATCCATTTCAGTTGCATCACCGACTAAAGCATCTACCACGTCATCCATAGTAATAATTCCTTCAACTGAGCCATATTCGTCCACCACAATGCCGTAGTGCATTTTTTCTAGTTTGAATAATTCTAACACTTTATATGCATATGTTGAGTTTGTAATATAAACAGGTTCTTTTACAAAATCTATAATTTGAAATTCTTTTTCAGTCATTGGAAAAAACAAATCTTTTAATAGCACAATTCCAAGAGTCTCATCTAAATTCCCATTTTTACAAACTGGATATGCCGAGTGTTTTTCTTCATTTATTTTTGCTCTAATATCATCCCAGCTATCCTGTTCATCAAAAAATACCATTTCATTTCGATGCGTGAATAAGGAATTGACTTTTCTGTCTCCTAATTCAAAAACACGCTCCACAATGTTATGTTCAATATCTTGAATTTCACCACCATCCGCACTTTCTTTGATAATAGCCTTAATTTCTTCTTCAGAAACTTTGCTTTCAGTTGTTTTACGGATTTTAAAAAGTTTCAATAATAAATCATTTGAAATAGAGAGCAACCATACAAAGGGGGAAGTTACAAGCGACAAAAATTTCATTGGTCTAGCTATTGCTATAGATATTTTTTCAGGAAAAGTCATTCCCAATCTTTTTGGGAATAACTCTCCTAAAATAATCGACAGATATGTTATGAAAATAACTATTAAGCCAACAGCTAAATTCTCCGCATATGGTTTTAATGAATGGTAATTATTTAAATACGATTCCAAATCCTTTGTTAAATTTTCACCACTATATACTCCTAATAAAATACCAATCAGCGTAATTCCAATTTGTACAGTTGAGAAAAATTTAGTCGGATTTTCAGATAATTCAAGGGCTGTTTTTGCTCCTTTACTCCCTTTCTTTTTTGCGTTTTCTAGTTTGAATTTTCGGGCTGATACCAATGAAATTTCAGACATCGCAAAAATGCCGTTCAAAAGTACTAAACCTATGATAATGAGTATTTCCATTAAATTATTGTGTGATTGTATTGGTTTTGTGCAAATGTAAACAATAAATTTACTTTTAGCTATTTGATCAGGGTTCTAAATGCTATGTTCTAAGTGAAGATATTTCTCCAAATGTGTTCTTGAAAAATAAATAATTCTAACTCAATTTCGTTTTGAATCTAGTAATTTAATTCTAGCGAATTAAAACGTTAATTTTTAATAAGTCTTCTGAGATTTCAGCAACTTTAATTTTGGTTTAACTTTCTTTTCAACTACTTCATCTAGTGCTTTCAGATTCTTTTCAGTATTCATGAAATGTACCAATTCGACATAAGCAATTATAATCGTCTTTTGATAGCTGTATAAAACTTCATTAGGATTAGAATTTGTCTTTAAAAATCGTATCACTGGATACAAGCCACTAATCCAATTTCTAGGTTAAATAATTTTTCCATTCTAATTATTGGATTTTCATTGCCAAAACGTTTTCTTGGGCGATTGTTTAATTTTGATTAAATCTCCTTTATTTTTTAATCACAACACATTCCCCAACCGCTCCAAATCCGGGGACTCCACAATAAAAAAAACCAGCACAATCGTGCTGGTTTTTTTAGGACTAGTTATTATATGATTTATTTCATGTAACGTTCGAGTAATTATATTACTCTTTTACGAATCGGTGAACTGAAAAGGTATCTTTAATTGTTAGCCTTATTGAGTAAGCACCGGCGGATAAATATTTAACTTCAACATTATTTGTATTTAAAGTTGATTTAACAATTCTTCCACGCATATCTAAAATATCAACCTTATCGGCTGTTTCACTGAAATATAGTATATCGTTAGCTGGATTAGGATGTATAAAAATAGCATTTAAACTCTCTTCGCTTAAACCTGCCAGACCTACATCAACTGTTGCAGAAGCTACACAACCATTACAATCTGTAGCTGTTACAGAATAAGTTCCGGCAGCGATTCCTGTGAGGTCTTCAGTTGTTGCACCATTAGACCATTGATACGTAAGTGTGGAAGTATTTGTTCCGTAATACACTTTAATAAGAGGAGCTCTTGGTGAATAACCTGGATTTGGAAAAACACCACCACGTCCAACAGTAATGGTAAGTTCAGCATTACTTCCCCAAGGAGTGACACCACCTATTCCAGAAGCAATTGTATAGGATAAATTTCCATTACGACCTAAATAAAAACCGTATGTCGCACCAGCTGGTATAGTGACTGCTGTCATTGGAATTACACCACTATATGTAGGAACCGTTAGAGTTCCTCCTAATGGAACTATAGCGGTAGCATTTGTTGCAGCTGCTACCCAACCATTTGTATTACCCATCTGAGGCACGTATGAACCAGGATAATAATATATATTGTAACTGGTAGCTGTACCATAGTTGTAACCATAACTACCTTGAGAAATTCCTGTAATAGTTAATGGATTTCCAGAAGTATTTATCATGTTGAACATTATACCCAAATCGCCAGAGGACCCTCCAAAGTTTGACGCTAAACTGGTAGGTGTAATACAATTCCATCCAGTCACTGATAAATCAATAGAACCATCTAATGCGCCTGCACTACTTGTGCCAACAACTGCAGTTGAAGCTGTAACATCGCAGTACGAGCATGAAGCAGTATCACTTATAGAAGCTAAAGGATCATAAGAATATGCAGTTTCATCCATACATCCCTCGCAGCTCGTATAATTACAATCAACATTAACAGTAGCTAATTCAGAATAGTTACACGCCAATGGATCCGTACAACCATATACAACTCCCTGCTGACATGCAGTAGTAAGAAAGTAAGGTCTGTATGTATTTATAGCCGCTATCATTCTGGTTTTTTGATCTTGTGTAAATATATTCCTACAGTCTGTATAATCCATAAAATTCATAAACATTTCACCATTGGCTCCTGAATTACATGCGTTATATGTATTATAAGGAAATGTTGGACATCCATAAGTTGAAGAAGATTCCGTTGGTGTATCATTGCAAAAATCATCACCGCAATTAGAGGTTTGATCAACATTGTTGCCCCAAATATGGCTTAAAAATAACCAATGTCCTATTTCATGGGATGTAGTTTTAATAGTAAAATTGGTGCCAGCTGCAGTACCGATATTACCAAACCTTGTATAATCAACAACTATACCATCAATACTTGCTGGACTGCCGGGAAACGTACCATAACCGTTTATTCCATCTAGATCACAAATCCAAATATTTAAATACTGTGAGGTATTCCAGGCATCAATTCCACCTTGTGAGGTATATTTAATTGCATTAGTTACTGGATCAAAAATTGACATTGAAGTTGGTGTTCTAGTAATACCAGATGTGCTATTTCCATTTGGATCAACTGTGGCAAGACAAAACTCGATTTTACAATCTGCTGCTACTGCTGAAAAGATTAAAGGAGTAGCTGCAGTATCCGCATTTAATCTTCTAAAATCCTTATTTATTATATCTATTGCTGATAAAACCTGCGCAGTACTTATATTCTCCATTGGATTAGAATAAACTACATGAACAACAACGGGAATAGATATGATTACACTCTTCGTAGATTTGGAGGCAGCATTCGTTTGAATCCAGTTTTGCAATGCTTGCTCATTTTGCAACATTTTATTTTCTAGTTGTGGATCTTGCGTTTTTAAATATTCAAGGTATTCCATAGTTCCACATTCTTTTTTTTGAGCGGATACAAAAGAAAACAGAAAAGAAAATGTAAATGTAAATAGTAGTATTTTTTTCATTTTTAAACATTTTAAATTATTACTCCACAAAACTATCGCGGCAGAAGAATAAAAAATTGTAAAAATCGAAAGTGAGTAGAAAAAGTTTAGTAGACTATTTATGTAAAAGACTAATTAGATCTTCATTTTGTATCAAAAAGATGTGAATGGTATGTAGAGTTTAACTCCTATTTTATTAAATTTTCAATACTATCATAGCTCCAATGTTGAAAACTTGAAAAATCAGAACTGAGTTTGTTATCTAAAAAATATTGTTTGGGAGAGATTCCAGTTGCATCTTTAAAATCCTTGCTGAAATGAGCTTGGTCGAAATAGTTTAAATGATAGGCAACTTGAGTGAGCGAATCTTCGCAAGTTATCTGAAAGTCTAATGCTTTTTTAATTCGATGAATCTTGATCAATGCTTTAGGCGAAATCCCAACATGTTGATTAAAAAGGTTACGCAGAGTGGTAGGTGTTACATTTAACATTGAACTTATGTCATCCACCTTATATATATTTTCTTTAGTAATTAAATGGTGTGCTACTGAAACCCTGTTATCCAATTCGTCAATAAGCATATTATCTTTTAAAAAGACTTCAATTTTGTCTATTAATGCTTCATCATTTTTGGATTTACATAAATTCTCATATAATTTATTGACTTCCTCTTTTTTAAATAAATCAAACAAATCCGTCCCATTGTTTTTATAAGTCGAAGACAAAGAATCTTTTAAAAACAATTGTAAACAATGTGGATAAAAACCAAATGAAATTTCACGGTAATTTGGACTCATTTTCAGTAATTGAACTTTATCAATTAATCCATAAAGATGCGTTTTTGACTGCTTTTGCCATCCCTCGTCTGTTTTTATAT
>JBILPO010000140.1:0-5575 GCA_044373805.1 Pelobium sp. | reverse complement strand
TGATTTTAAATCCACCCTCACGTCTCTAGGGTAAATTCTCATTCTGGTGAAAAGCAATTGCCAACCGCTACCTTGTATCGTTAACAAAACGGTATCAGATTGTAAAGGGTTAAAAGCTTTATTAATGGGTAAATTTTTAAAGTTTACAACGGTTTTAACCTCATATTCATACTTATTAGAAAGCGAAAAGAAAAGCCAAGCAACTACCGCCAAAAAAACACAAGTAAAAAAAATACTCAACTTTCTTCGTTCTACAGCCGTTAACTTTATGATAGCCATATTCTCACTATTTGTTTTTGATGAACTTGTAAAAAGTAAATTTATAAAAAAATGCCGTTTCGTTTAGAAAACGGCATTTCGTATCTTACTTAAATAGTGCTTAACTATTTAAAGTTTTTGAAGAATCTAAAGAAACTGCTGATTTTTCGAAACGAATTTTACCCCCACCTTCTGTCTCTACCAAAATAGTAGTTTCATTCATATCGGCAATTTTACCGTGTATGCCAGCTGTAGTAATTACTTTATCTCCTTTTTTCAATTCAGCAATAAACTTTTTATGGTCTTTAGCTTTTTTCATTTGCGGTCTGATCATGAAAAAGTAAAAAACAACCACAATTAAAATCATGGGTAAAAAATTCATTATTCCCTCTGGAATTTGCAACAAAACAAAATTTAACATATTATTTATCTATTTATTTGATTATTTAATTACTTCTCCAATTAAATGTATTTGCGTTTGCGCTGGTATGGTATTAGCCGTAACAGTTACCACTTTATCTTGTAACCCGTTTTTTCCAGCGCTATCAAATACTACACTAATTTTACTTTTTGCTCCGGGAGCAATTGGCTCTTTTGGTATTTCTGGCACTGTACAACCGCATGAAGCTGATGCATCGCTTATAATCAATGGAGTTTTACCTGTATTGGTAAAAAAGAAATCGTAAGACACTTTTTCTCCGTCTTTTATTTTTCCAAAATCATAAGAATCTGTTTCAAATTTCATTGCTGGTGCACCTTCAGAAGAAACCGTGGCGGTATCTGTTGAGGTTACAACTGTTGAATTTTCTACAGCTTGATCTGTACTTTCTGTCTTAGGATTGTTGCAAGCTGCAATAGCAAATAGTGCCATTACACTCAGAATTTTATATTTCATATTAAATTACATTAAGCCTCTACCGTATTTTCTTATTTTTCCGTCAGCCTTTAAATCGTCTAAAATTTTATCTAAAATACCATTAATGAATGAATTACTCTTAGGTGTACTAAATTCTTTTGCAACTTCAAGGT
This sequence comes from Pelobium sp., assembly GCA_044373805.1. Classification (GTDB taxonomy): domain Bacteria; phylum Bacteroidota; class Bacteroidia; order Sphingobacteriales; family Sphingobacteriaceae; genus Pseudopedobacter. The sequence goes on along the minus strand of JBILPO010000140.1, from coordinate 4,288 downwards.
ATTCATTTATGGTTACTTTAACAGGAATGCTGGTAAAATAAATCATTTCTGCTAGCGCCATCTTCATCAAAAGAATATCCATCAGTGCAATTCTATCTGCATCCCAGTTTTGGGTTTTACCAACAATCATTTCCTGATAGGCCTTATCATTGGCTATAGTTTTGTGATAAAGATCCAAAACAAACTCTCTATCTTCATTCCAATTAGCGCTTACTTGAGCTAATTTTTGCTCGCTTGATGCATCAGAAAAGTTCTTTAATGTTTTAGCAATCATTGCTTGCAAAACATCTTGATCTACCTGCCAATTTAAATGCTTTTCTTCAAAAGCTTGTTGAGCTAAGGTAGATTTTAAAATAATTTTTTTAAAAATAAATTTGATGAGATCTTTATCTGAATGCAAATCCTGATCTGGATTTTGAATATATGCTTTATACTCTTCTGTTGCTTTTAAACTTGTAAACAAAGATCTGGCTAATTCTGGATCAAAATCCCAAGATGTTTTATACTTCTTTACCGATTGTAAATACTCACTATTGTTTAACAAAAGCTTAATAAACAGGTTATCTAATATTTTAACATTAGCATTTAAATCATCTTCAGATGGAAGATGTTTGTTGGATCTGTCTATAGCGTCAATTTCTGCATATTGTACAACATCGTTAATTAAAGCCAGCAAACTGATATACATTTCAAAAACCTTATCAATGCTGGTAATTAAATTTTTCTCTTGTAACCTGATATCTTTTACGTCTGACTGTTGAAATGCATATAATACTTGCATAACTTTTACTCTCAGGTGCCTTCTATTTAACATATATTTTAAAGAACGAGTGGTTAAAAAACCGATTTATTATTAATTTTTATTTTGATGTTTCTTTTTTAGAATGAAGCCTTTATTTTTCTGATATCAGAAATACGTTTCTCAGCAATTCTATTTGCAGCAATATTTGTTGGGATATTTTCAATTTTGGACTTTTTTAAAACTTCCCTGGTGGCTTCATAAATATTCTCAGCCAACTGCATGGTTCTTTTTTTGGTATATCCAGCTAATTCAGAATACACATTTATTAATCCTCCTGCATTAATTAAATAATCAGGCGCATATAAAATTCCCTTATCTAATAATAATTTTCCATCTGATTGCTCGTCAGCTAATTGATTATTTGCCGAACCTGCTATAATCATACATTTCATTCTGGCAATGGTTTCAGAATTTACGGTTGCACCCAATGCACAAGGAGCATAAATATCAAAATCTAAATCAAAAAGATTATTATTGTTTACAGCTTCGGCGCCATATTTCTTTGCTACTCTGCCTAAACGCTCTTCATTAATATCGCTTACAAAAACCTTAGCATTTTCTGCCCTTAACAAGCTTACCAAATTTTCTCCAACTTGCCCTGTACCTTGTACCGCTACAGTCCTTCCCGCCAAATTATCTGTTCCGTAAAGCTCTTTAACACAAGCTTTAATTCCCATAAAAACACCTTTTGCGGTTACCGGCGAAGGATCTCCGCTCCCACCAATAGATTCGGGAACACCTGTTACGTATTTGGTTTCCATTCTAATGTACTCCATATCTTTTGGACTGGTGCCTACATCTTCTGCAGTAATAAAAGAACCATTTAGGTTTTGGATAAACTTACCATACCTACGCATTAAGGCTTCAGATTTATCTGTACGACTATCGCCAATAATCACTGCTTTTCCTCCGCCCAGGTTCAAACCTGTAATGGCAGCTTTATAAGTCATCGCTTGAGACAAACGTAAAACATCGTTTAAAGCATCGGCCTCTGATGCATAAGACCACATTCTTGTCCCGCCAACTGCAGGTCCTAAAGTGGTGTCATGTATCGCTATAATTGCTCTTAAACCGGTATCATCGTCTTTACAAAACACTACTTTTTGGTGTCCAAAAATACTGAGTTGATTGAATATGGAGCTTTCTTCTAATTGAATTGTCGACATATATACCAAATAATGATAACGCAGATAAGTCACAAAAGTAGCGGTTTTTTTTCAAATATATGGACTTCTAAAAGGTCAATTGTTAATTTTTGCGGTTTCTGATTTAAATTCAGACCTTAAGTTGAATGGCTAAACGACTTCCGTAATATCAAAAGAAAAAACAAAACCTTACATTTGCACACACACATGAAAGAACTTGCCTACTTAAATAAATTCTTTTTTAAATATAGATGGAAATTACTACCAGGGGTGATTTTTGTAATTATTTCTAACTTTTTTGCGGTTTTACCGGCTCAAATTATAAGAATAGCTTTTGATTTAGTGAACGAAAACATTGCACTTTACAGGCTATTTAATGGCTTTGAAAGACAAGAAATGATATTAAAAGTGTTTGGGACCAGTTTGCTTTTCTTTGGAATTTTAGTTTTAGTGTTAGCCTTGGTTAGAGGTTTGTTTTTATTTTTTATGAGGCAAACCATCATCCTTACCTCTCGTCACATAGAATTTGATCTTAAAAATGAGATCTATCATCATTACCAAAAACTATCCCTAGCTTTTTATAGAAGAAACAATACCGGAGATTTAATGAATAGGGTAACAGAGGATGTTAGTAGGGTGAGAATGTATATAGGGCCCGCTATTATGTACACCATTAACACCATTGTTTTATTCATTTTAATTATTGTGGCCATGGTTAGTGTGAACTTAAAACTAGCTATTTATTGTCTTTTGCCGCTTCCTGTTTTAGCCATTACCATTTATTACGTGAATAGCATTATCAATTTAAAAAGTGAAAAAATTCAACAACGTTTAAGCTCTCTTTCCTCATTTGTACAAGAAACCTTCTCGGGAATAAGAGTGGTAAAATCTTATGTTAAGGAAGATAGCATTAGAAAAGGTTTTGAATTGGAAAGTGAGAGTTATAAAAATGAATCTTTATCTTTAGTTAGGGTGCAAGCATTTTTTTATCCAATTATGTTGTTAATGGTGGGCTTAAGTACCATCATTACCATTTATATTGGAGGTTTAGAAGTAATGGACGGAAAATTAAGTTCCGGTAACATAGCAGAATTTATTGTTTATGTAAATCAATTGACTTTCCCAGTAACTTCATTAGGTTGGGTAACTTCATTAATACAAAGGGCGGCAGCTTCCCAAAAAAGGATCAATGAATTTCTTAAAACTACACCAGAAATTACTAATCCAAACACTAATGAATTAGAACTTAAAGGCAGCATAAAGTTTGAAAATGTAAGTTTCAAATATCCTGATACGGGAATACAAGCTTTAAAAAATGTGTCTTTTGAAATAAAAAAAGGAGAATTATTAGCCATTATTGGAAGAACAGGATCTGGAAAATCTACCATCGCTAACCTAATGATGCGTATGTATGATGTAGATGCTGGAAGCATTAAAATTGATGGAAATGATATCAAACACATAAATTTGGAAGCTTACAGAAGCCAAACGGGTTTTGTGCCTCAAGAAGTATTTCTTTTTTCTGATACCATTGCCAGAAATATTGCATTCGGACAAAATACTTTAAACATGAATATAATAGAACAAGCGGCAAAAGATTCTGCTGTTTATCAAAATATCATGGAGTTTGACCAACAATTTGAGACTTTTATTGGAGAAAGAGGTATCACCTTATCAGGTGGGCAAAAACAACGAGTATCTATTGCGAGAGCTATTATAAAATCTCCTCAAATTCTAATTTTTGACGATTGCCTTTCTGCTGTTGATACTAAAACAGAAGAAGAGATTTTAAGTAATTTAGGTAAAGTAATGCAAGCCAAAACTAGTGTTTTAATAGCACACAGGGTGTCTACCATAAAAAATGCAGATACAATTATTGTTTTAGAAGAAGGTGAAATTGCAGAACAAGGAACACACGAGTTTTTAATGGCCAAAAAAGGCACTTATTTCGAACTTTATGAGAAACAATTACTTGAAGAACAGCAATTAACATAAAGTTTGTATCTATAATTTGGAACTTCAATAATTTCTTTCTTTATTTATCCTATCAAATCATAAACACTTATCACAAGCAATGGGAGATTACGACAACAAAGAAAGAGAAGAAGTCTTTTCAAAGAAGGTTAGAGCGGGTAAAAGAACTTACTTTTTTGATGTAAAAGCAACTAGATCTAACGATTATTACATTACCGTAACAGAAAGTAAGAAAAGATTAGAAGATGGAGTTTTCATCAAGCATAAAATTTTTCTTTACAAAGAAGATTTCGAAAAATTTGCTGAAGGATTGACAGAAACTGTAGATTATATTAAAAATCACCAAGAAGTTGTAGAAAAAAGATAC
>JBILPO010000005.1:0-18467 GCA_044373805.1 Pelobium sp. | reverse complement strand
GCCTAAAAAATGTTTGTATTTAGAATTACCATTGCAAAATACGCAGACGGTTTAAAAGCATCAGGAAGAGCCTCAAGGTGGAATTCTAACGAAGTTGAGATGATTTATACTTCTTCCTCTCAATCTCTAGCTTGTTTAGAAAATGTGGTTCATCGTAATTTATTTGGTTTAAATCAAGCTTTTAGAGTTTTAACTATTCAAATCCCTCAAGAAGTTTCTATACATGAATTTAAATTAGAGGAGTTGCCTTTTGATTGGAAATCATTTCAGCAGATGCCATTTACACAAAGCTTAGGCGATGAATGGATCAAATCTTCAAAATCAGCAGTATTAAAAGTTCCTTCTTCTATTATTCAGCAAGAGTATAATTACTTGGTTAATCCTGCGCATAAAGATTTTAGTAAAATAATCATTAAAACTGTTGAGCCATTTGTATTTGACGAGCGTATTAAAATTTAATTGTTAAAGATTTTATTCATGATAATTGCGGTAGCACCGGTATTTTTCTCTACATAGTTTTTCGCACTATTTCCACAGTTGGTTAAATAATCCTTATCGTTAACTAATTGCGCCAATACAGAACTTAACTGTTCAAAATAATGAATACTAAAACCGGCACTTTCATTAATCAAGTCTTTTGCTTCTTGAAATTTATCATATTTAGGGCCAAATATTACAGGTAAACCCCAAGCTGCGGCCTCTAAAGTATTGTGAATTCCGACGCCAAAACCACCTCCTATATAGGCTATTTCGCCATAATGATACAAAGAAGAAAGCATACCTATATTATCAATAATTAAAACCTTTTCTGATATTTTTATTTCAGTATCTCTGTCTTTAAGTGCCGAATAGCGGATAGAACCCACGCTTATCATTTTTTCTAGCGCTAATAATTTTTCTTCAGATATTTCATGAGGTGCAAATACAAATTTCCAAGCTTCTGGTGATATTTGAATGTATTTAACCAATAATTCTTCATCTTCAGGCCAGGTACTGCCTGCTATCAATAATTTATTTGAATTTTTAAATTGTTCAATTAAAGGAAAATCTTTTCTGTTTCTTGCTAAATCTAAAACACTATCAAATCTTGTATCCCCGCTAAGGGTGTGATTTTTTAATCCAATGCTTTCTAATAAATCTCCTGATTCTTCATTCTGTACAAAAAAATGAGTGACATAGCTTAATATTTTTCTATTAAAAAGTCCGTACCATTTAAAGAAAATTTGATGAGGCCTAAATATCGCTGAAGTAACATAAAGTGGAATTTGGTGATGATTTAACGCTTTAAAGAAACAAAACCAGTATTCATATTTATTAAAAATCGCTATTTCAGGTTTAAACATTTCAATAAAATCTCTTGCGTTTTTAGGCGTATCTAATGGCAGGTACAAAATCGAATCTCCCAAAGGAGAATTTTTTCTCACCTCATAGCCAGAGGGAGAAAAAAAAGTAATTAAAATTTCTTTCTCCGGAAATTGGTTTCTAATCGCTTGCAACAAAGGCTTACCTTGTTCAAATTCTCCTAAAGAAGCAAAATGAAACCAAATTCTCTTTTTAGTTAAGTCTGGGTGAAATTTATTTCTCCAGTTTTTACGCCCAGAAATCCATTGTTCGGCTTTTTTATTAAAAAAAGAGATAATCCAAACTAAAAAATTGTAAAATTTTATTCCAAAGAAGTAAATTGTAAACACATTTAAAAAATTGAATGATTAACTTCGCCAAGTTTAATTAAAATAGATAACATCGACTAATAAAAAATATGAAGATAGCAGTAATTGGGACTGGTTATGTAGGCTTAGTAACCGGCACATGTTTAGCAGAAACTGGAAACAATGTCATTTGTGTAGATATTGTTGAAGATAAGATTAATAAAATGAAAAGTGGGGTTCTACCCATTTACGAACCGGGCTTAGATATTTTGTTTCATAGAAACATTGAACAAGGCAGGTTGAATTTTACAACAAACCTGGCGGCGGCCATAAAAGATGCCGTAATTATTTTCTTAGCCTTGCCAACTCCTCCTGGAGGAGACGGAAAAGCAGATTTAAGTTATGTTTTAGGTGCTGCAAAAGATATTGCGAATCTCATTACAGATTATAAAGTGATTGTAACTAAATCTACTGTTCCTGTAGGCACAGCTGATAAGGTTAAAGCTGTTTTTAAAGAAAACACGCTCATAGAAGTAGATGTGGTTTCTAATCCAGAGTTTTTAAGAGAAGGCGTTGCTGTAGAAGACTTCATGAAACCAGATAGAGTGGTGGTTGGATCTAGCAGTGATAAGGCCAGAAAATTGATGGAAGAATTATATGCCCCTTACGTAAGATCAGGAAATCCTGTGATTTTTATGGATGAGCGTTCTTCAGAATTAACCAAATATGCCGCAAATTCTTTCTTAGCTACAAAAATAACCTTCATGAATGAGGTAGCTAACCTTTGCGAATTGGTAGGTGCTGATGTTGACATGGTAAGAAAAGGAATTGGTTCTGATGCTCGTATCGGAAAAAGATTTTTATTTCCAGGTATAGGTTACGGTGGAAGTTGTTTTCCTAAAGATGTGCAAGCGTTAGCCATGTCTTCTAAAGAATATGATTATAATTTTAAGATTTTAGACGCCGTAATGGATGTAAATCAAACCCAAAAATTAAAAATCGTGGAGAAGATGATCAAATATTACAATGGGGATCTATCCGGAAAGAAATTCGCTTTATGGGGTTTAGCATTTAAGCCAGAAACCGATGATATTAGAGAAGCACCAGCTTTATATATTATTGACGAATTGACTAAGGCAGGCGCTGAGGTTGTTGCTTATGACCCAGAGGCTATGGAGAATGTAAAGAAAATGAAAGGCGATGTGTTATCTTTTGTTGAAAATCCTTATGATGCTTTAAAAGATGCTGACGCATTAATTATTGCTACAGAATGGCAATTATTCAGAAATCCAGATTTTGACTTGATGGAGAAAAACCTAAAATCTAAAGTCATTTTTGACGGTAGAAATCTATATGATTTACACAAAATGATTGATTTAGGATATTACTACAACAGTATTGGTAGAGCTACAGTTCAATCTTAAAAGATAAATAGATGATGAAGAAAAGAGTATTAATTACCGGAGCTGCAGGATTTTTAGGTTCACATCTTTGTGATAGATTTATTAAAGAAGGTTATCACGTTATCGGAATGGATAACTTGATTACCGGAGATTTGTCTAACATAGAACATCTATTTAAGTTAGAAAATTTCGAATTCTATCATCATGATGTATCTAAATTTGTTCATGTACCCGGCGAATTAGATTATATCTTACATTTTGCTTCCCCTGCAAGCCCTATAGACTATCTGAAAATCCCAATCCAAACTTTAAAAGTAGGATCATTAGGTATTCATAATCTTTTGGGTTTAGCCCGAGTGAAAAACGCTAGAATTATCATTGCCTCAACTTCTGAAGTTTATGGAGATCCGGCAGTTAATCCCCAACCAGAAGAATACTGGGGAAATGTAAACCCTGTTGGTCCAAGAGGGGTTTATGATGAAGCAAAACGTTTTCAGGAGGCCATCACCATGGCCTACCATACTTTCCATGGCGTAGAAACAAGAATTGTAAGAATTTTTAATACTTACGGTCCAAGAATGAGATTAAATGACGGTAGAGTTTTGCCAGCATTTATTGGCCAAGCTTTACGAGGTGAGGATTTGACTGTTTTTGGAGATGGTTCTCAAACTCGTTCTTTCTGTTATGTAGACGACCTTGTTGAAGGAATTTACAGATTATTGTTGTCTGATTATTCATCGCCAGTAAATGTGGGCAATCCAGATGAAATTACTATCAGTCAGTTTGCCGAGGAAATTATCAAATTAACGGGTACAAACCAAAAAGTGATTTATAAACCACTTCCTCAGGATGATCCAAAACAAAGACGCCCTGAGATAACTAAAGCAAGAGAGATTTTAAAATGGGAACCAAAAGTAAATAGAGCCGAAGGTTTAAAAATTACTTATGATTATTTTAAAACTTTATCAAAAGAAGCATTAGAAAAAATAGATCACAAAGACTTTACCAATTACAATAAATAATGGCAAACAAAATTTTAGTTACCGGTGGTACCGGTTTTATAGGTTCACATACAGTTGTTGAATTATATAAAGCGGGTTATATTCCTGTAATTGTTGATGATTTATCCAATTCATCAATAAAAATCCTAGATCAAATTGAAAGAATCATCAATTACCGTCCAGAGTTTCATGAGTTTGATTTGTGCGATGAAGCAAAAACTAAAGCTTTCATCAAAACACAACCAGATATAGCAGGAATCATACATTTTGCAGCCTTTAAAGCGGTAGGCGAATCGGTTCAAAAACCACTAGAATATTATAGAAACAACTTTTATTCTCTAATAAACCTATTATTTACTTACAAAGAGAAGCCTATTAACTTCGTTTTTTCTTCTAGTTGCACAGTATATGGTCAGCCAGATGTTTTGCCTGTAACAGAGGCGGCTCCTGTAAAAAAGGCAGAATCTCCTTATGGAAACACAAAACAAATTGCCGAGGAAATTTTGAGTGAAACCGCGGCAATAAATAAGAACTATAATATTGTTGCTTTAAGGTATTTCAACCCGGTTGGAGCTCATGAAACCGCTTTAATTGGCGAATTGCCAATTGGTGTTCCTCAAAATTTAGTACCATTTATTACCCAAACAGCTATCGGTAAAAGAGAAAAAATAACTGTTTTTGGTGATGATTACGATACTATAGATGGAAGTTGTATAAGAGATTATATTCATGTGGTTGATTTAGCCAAAGCTCATGTTGCAGCTATTAAAAGAATGGAGCAAGGAAAATCGAAAGATAATTACGAAGTTTTTAATATTGGAACTGGTAAAGGAACTACAGTTTTAGAAGTTATCAATGCTTTTGAGAAATCGACCGGTGAAAAACTAAATTATATCATTGGTCCAAGAAGAGTTGGAGACATTGAAAAGGTTTATGGCGATGTCACCAAATCAACAACAGAATTAGGCTGGAAAGCCGAACTAAATGTAGATGACATGATGAAATCTGCTTGGGAGTGGGAAAAATACATTAAGAATAATCCTTTTTAAATAGATTTGAGATAAGAGTGGTGAGATATGCGTCTTTTTAAAGTCGTTTAATTATCTTAATACTCAATACTCAATACTCATATCTTAACAAATGAAAAAAATACTCATTACCGGTGGGGCCGGGTTTATAGGATCACATGTAGTCAGAAGATTTGTAAATACTTATCCAAACTACCAAATTGTAAATTTAGACAAGCTGACTTATGCAGGTAACTTAGAAAATTTATTGGACGTAGAAAAAGCGCCTAATTACAAGTTTGTAAAAGGAGACATTGTGGATGCTGATTTTATACACGATTTATTTGAAGCAGAGCAGTTTGATGCAGTTATACATCTTGCAGCAGAATCTCATGTTGATAGATCAATTTCTAATCCTATAGAATTTGTGATGACCAACGTTGTTGGAACAGTAAATTTATTAAATGCTGCTAAAACTTCTTGGAAAGGCAGCTATAATGAAAAACGTTTTTATCATGTTTCTACAGATGAAGTTTATGGGAGTTTAGGGGAAGGATCAGAAATGTTTGCCGAAACCACAGCATATGACCCTCATTCTCCTTATTCCGCTTCAAAAGCGAGTTCAGATCATTTTGTAAGAGCTTATTTTGATACCTACGGAATGGATTGCGTGATTTCTAATTGTTCAAACAATTATGGATCCTTTCACTTTCCAGAAAAATTAATTCCACTTTCTATTCATAACATCAAACAAAATAAAGCGATTCCAATTTATGGGAAAGGCGAAAATATTAGAGATTGGCTTTGGGTCGAAGATCATGCCAGAGCAATTGACGTAATTTTTCACAAAGCTAAAACCGGTACAACTTATAATATTGGCGGTCATAATGAATGGACTAATATTGATCTAATTAGAACGTTATGTAAAGTAATGGATCAAAAATTAGGCAGGGCAGCTGGAGAATCTGAAAAATTAATTACCTACGTAACTGACAGAGCAGGACATGATTTACGTTACGCCATAGATGCTACCAAATTAAAAAACGATTTAGGTTGGGAGCCAAGCTTACAATTTGAAGAAGGGTTGGAGAAAACAGTTGATTGGTATTTAGAAAACGAAAAATGGCTAAATAATGTAACTTCGGGTAATTATCAGCACTATTACGAAGAGCAATATCAAAACAGGTAAATGTTTAATTTATTCAAAAAGAAGAGTAAAACACCAGAATTTGATTTTAAAACTATTGGGATAGATATGCACTCGCATATCCTTCCCGGTATTGATGATGGCGCACCAACAGTGAGTGAATCAGTGATTTTGGTGAAAAGATTAATTGATTTAGGCTTTAATAAACTCATTGCCACGCCACACATTATGGCAGATTACTACCGAAATACACCAGAAACCATTAATAAAGCGTTAGAAGAATTACAAATAGAGTTGCAAAATCAAGGAATAACAATTCCAATTGAAGCTGCAGCCGAGTATTATTTTGATGAAACTTTTGAAAGTAAAATTGAAAAAGGAAATCTCCTCACCATGGGGAATAACTATTTGCTTTTTGAGCTTTCTTATATTAACTATCCAAACAACATTAAAGAAGTAATTCAGAAATTAAATGATAAAGGTTACAAACCAATTTTAGCCCACCCAGAACGCTATCCTTATTTATACGGTTCAATAGAGAATTTTTATAAAATAAGAGAGTATGGATGCTTTTTTCAACTCAACACCATTTCTTTAAGTGGATACTACGGTAAACAAACACAAAAAGTAGCAGAAGAATTGGTAGATAATATGATGGTTGACTTTATAGGCTCGGATATGCATCACCCCAAACATGCCGACGCTTTGCACCAATCTTTATTTTTACCCCACACAAAAATTTTGTTAGAAGAATCAAGCTTACAAAACGAAATGTTAAAATAAGTTATTCGTTTGCTAATTACCAGTTTTCAGTTACCAATTCTAATAGCATTAGCGAGTTAATTGTTTTTCTTTACCAGTTTTGAGGTGTCAATTTATAAGTTGCCAGTTTGAAAAAAATAAGCAAGTCAAAGTCCTTCTCCTTTGGAGAAGGATTTAGGATGATGGCTTCTTTCTATTCATACCTCAAAGCATCCACTGGGTCTAATTTCGAAGCTTTAGAAGCAGGAATAATTCCAGAAGCTAAGCCTGTAGTTACACAAGCCACCAAGCCAAGCAATATCCAACCCCACGGAATCAAGAACGAAGCGCCCATGGCAATCGCTAATAAATTACCCATTACAATGCCTAAAAATATTCCAAAACCACCGCCAATTAAACAAATTACAATAGCCTCGTATAAAAATTGTTTTCTAATTAAAGTTGGATTAGCACCAATTGCTTTCCTAATGCCAATTTCTCTGGTTCTTTCCGTTACAGAAACCATCATTATATTCATTAATGCAATAGCAGCTCCAATTAAAGTAATTAAACCAATGGCAATGCCCGCAATTTGTACAAACTTTAAATTGCTAATTAAGGTTTCGGCAATGGCGTCACTCTTTGTAGTTTCAAAATTACTTTCTTGCTGAATGCTCAATGTTCTGATATTTCTCATCAAGGCAGTTGCCTCACCAACAGCGTAATCCATTTTTGTGGGGTCGTTCACCATTACAGAAATAGTGTAAGTCGGGTTCGGATTAGTCATAATCTGTCGGCCTTTAAAAACCGGAATCACGCACACTTTATCTCCTCCAAAGCCAACACTCGACCCTTTAGGCGCAAACACCCCAATTACTCTAAATTTATTACTTCCAATAGTAATCGTTTTATCTAAAGCACTTTCATTTTTAAAGAATTTCTGTTTAAGTTCATCTCCAATAATTACTACACTTGCCCCAAACTCCTCTTCACTAGCCGAAAAATTCCTGCCCTCAGTAATCTTATATCCTCCGGTAAAAACATACCCAGCATCGGCACCTAAAACAGAAATATTTGGGTTTGTTTTTTCATTTCTAAATTTCACCGTTGCTGCAAATGAAGCAAAGGTATTCACAGAAATTGTGGAAGGAACCGAGAAACGTTCTTTAAAATCCATGGCTTCGCGGTAAGTAATTACAGGCCAGCGCTTGGGTCTGCTGCCATTTCCACCAATTCTAATTCCAGTGCCACGGTTTCTAATGGTAAAAGAATTAGCACCCATACTAGCAAAAGTATTGTTTAATGACCCTTTAATGGCATCAATAGAAGTTAAAATCCCCACCAAAGCCATTAAACCAATAGCAATAATTAGGGCTGTTAAAAAAGTCCTCAACTTATTACTTTTAATAGATTGAAGTGCAACTTTTACATTTTCTATATTATCCATTTAATCAACAGCTTTAGCTAAAAATACAAATTATTAGTCTTTAGACTGCACCTTCATAAGCATTGTTACAGATAAAAATAACTTGAAAAGCAAATTCCTGCGTTCTTAGGTTCCGCTAATCCCACTTTCCGCTGTAGTCCCCGCAAAAAGAGCGGGGAGCTGCCGCTTCAATTGGGTTTATTTAATATTGGTCAGTGCAATAAATCCAAAAACTAAATGGGTTATAAATTTATATAAGTTTTGCGTAAGGGATTGTAGCGGCATCCTTTTGGCTTTTTTGCCAAAAGATTTAGCGAAAAAGCCCGACCCTTTTTTAGGGGAACCCCAAAACATTAATTAAATAAATGTGATCTTCTTCACTTGGAAGCAAAGTTACTTGTAAAATGTGTCCGAGAATAAGTGTATAAAAAAATGCCAGCCTTTTTCAAAGCTGGCATTTATATTAATCAAAAATTAAAAAAAAATTAAACTGAAAAACTGGTTCCGCAACCACAAGTTTTTTCGGCATTAGGGTTATTAAAAATAAAACCTCTAGCGTTTAAACCCTGCTGATAATCTACTTGCATTCCCACTAAATATAAGCCATGCGCTTTATTCATAAAAACACGAATACCCTCAATTTCATACTCGCTATCGCCTTCTTTTATCTGGTCAAAACCCAAAACATAACTCATCCCAGAGCAACCACCACCCTCTACACCTAAACGCAAACCAAAATCACTTCCCAGTTCTTGCTGCGACATTAATTTTTTAACTTCTTTTTTTGCACCTTCGGTTAAACTTACGGGTGCTGCTGTTTCTACTGCTGTGCTCATAAATCAATAATAATTATGTAAATATAAGGCAAAATGTAGATTTTTGTTTTTTATTCACCTTTTTTACCAATATCTTACAATAGCAACATGGACATTAGTATTTTCTTTTTTGATGTATTAAAATACACATTATCAGGTTTGTTTGTTTTCTTTGCCGCTTACTTTTTAATAAAGAGTCATTTTGATACTTATTATCACCTTAAAGAGTTAGAATATAAAACTATTGTAGCAAAAGACATATTGCCGTTAAAATTACAGGCTTATGAGAGGATGACGCTTTTTGTAGAACGTATTAACCCTGCTAATTTATTGGTAAGGTTGCATGTTTCTGGTATGGACGCTAGAGAAATGCAAAATCTGATCTTAACGGAAATAAGAGCCGAATATCAACATAATATTTCTCAGCAATTATACATTAGTAATGACGCTTGGAACATTATTAAAAGAGTAAAAGAAGATACCATTAATTTAGTAAATCAATCTATTAGTAATTTACATCCTGAAGCCTCGGCTGTTGATTTGAGTAAAGTTATTTTTAACCGACTGAGTGAAGTGGAAGAAAACCCTTTCGATTTAGCTTTGTTGGTTCTGAAAAGAGATATACAAGAATTATAAACTTCATACATGTCAACACAAAAAGTAATCACCTCATCAGGTATTGAAATAAAAGAAGTTTACACTACTTGCAATCCCATGCAAGAATTACCTGCCGAATTTCCCTTCACTCGTGGAATTCAGAAAGACATGTATAGAGGGAGGTTATGGACAATGCGCCAGTACGCAGGTTTCTCCACCGCCGAAGAATCTAACAAACGTTACCATTATTTATTACAACAAGGTACAACAGGGCTTTCGGTAGCTTTTGATTTACCTACACAAATTGGTTATGATAGCACTCATGCCATGTCTGAAGGAGAAGTGGGTAAAGTAGGTGTGGCCATAGATTCTTTAAAAGATATGGAAACACTGTTTAGCGGAATAGAATTAGAAAAAATTACCACTTCTATGACTATTAACGCCACAGCATCAACGCTTTTAGCAATGTATATCGCGTTAGCAAAAAAGCAAGGAGCAGATTTGAAAAAGATTTCAGGAACCATCCAAAATGATATTTTAAAGGAATACGCTGCAAGAGGGACCTATATTTATCCGCCAAAACCATCCATGCGTTTAATTACCGATGTTTTTGAATATTGCAGTAAAGAAGTCCCAAAATGGAACACCATTTCTATTTCTGGTTATCATATTAGAGAAGCGGGGTCAACAGCCGTACAAGAATTAGCTTTTACCTTAGCTAACGGTAAAACTTATTTAAAAGCTGCAATAGAAAAAGGATTAGATATTAACGTTTTTGCAAAACGATTATCTTTTTTCTTTAACTGCCATAATAATTTCTTTGAAGAGATTGCCAAATTTAGAGCAGCCCGAAGAATGTGGGCAAACATCACTAAAGATTTAGGTGCAACTGATGAAAGAGCACAACAATTAAGGTTTCATACGCAAACAGGTGGTTCTACTTTAACAGCTCAGCAGCCTATAAATAATATTGTAAGGGTGACCAACCAAGCAATGGCGGCTGTATTAGGCGGAACACAATCTCTACACACCAATGGTTTTGACGAAGCACTTTCTTTACCAACAGAAGAAGCGGCTTCAATTGCTCTAAGAACGCAACAACTGATAGCTTTTGAAAGTGGTGTAACCCAAACGGTAGATCCTTTGGCAGGTTCATTTTTTGTGGAGTCTTTAACAGACGAAATGGAAGCTGCTGCATATAAATATATTGATAAAATAGATTTAATGGGAGGCTCAGTAAACGCTATTGAACAAGGGTATATTCAGCAAGAAATTGCCGATGCTGCTTATCAATATCAAATGGATATTGAAGCGGGCAGACAAATTATTGTGGGGGTAAATAAATATCAATCACAAGAAAAAGTAAATCCTGATGTATTTAGAGTAGATGATAGCATCAGGCAAACTCAAGTAGATAAAATTAATCTGCTTAAAGCCGAAAGAAATAACGAGGCAGTAAATTTAAAGTTAGCCCAGCTTAAAGAAGCAGCAAAAGGTACTGAAAACTTAATGCCTTTTATTTTGGCAGCTGTGGAAGAATATGCAACTTTAGGAGAAATTGCCGATACTTTAAGAAGTGTCTTTGGAGAATATTAAAAGATGCTCAAAGTTTGATAAGCATTTGCGTGTATTCGTGGCAAAAAAAAACAATAAATTGAATTCATTTTCTGAACCAATAAATTCATGATAAAAAATAGTTTACGCAATTTAGCTTTAGTAGGCCTGGTTGCTTTAGGTGCTTGTAGTCCCAAACTACAACTCGTAAAAACAGAGAAAAAACTCATTCCAATTTCAGAAAACTTGCCAAAAGATTCGGCAATGTTAGCATTCTATAAGCCTTATAGAATCAAATTAGATTCTTTAATGAATGATGTAGTGGCTATTTCTGAAAAAGAAATTCAAAAAGCACAGCCAGAAGGTCCTTTAAACAATTTCTTTGCCGATGCAATGTATGATAGTGCCAAAGACAAAGGAATTACTTTTGATTTTGCTTACACCAATTACGGTGGTTTAAGAATTCCCTTACCAAAAGGAGAAATTTATAGGTATAAAATTTTTGAGTTAATGCCTTTCGAGAATGCTTTTGTTACCGTAAAATTTAAAGGAGAAGACATTCAGCGTTTCTTTGACTATATCGCAGAAGGCGGAGGAGATCCAATTTCTGGAGCTAGTTTTACCATTAGCAATAAAAAAGCTATTGATATTTCTATTAATGGAGTTCCGTTTGACATTAGTAAAACATATACCGTACTCACATCAGACTACATGGCGAATGGAGGAGATGGGGGCGCTATTTTCACTCGATTAATACAGCGAGAAAATTTAGATTTTAAATTAAGAGATGCCATTCTTCAATACTTAGAGAAATTAAAAAAAGCTGGAAAAACCTTAAACCCTGTTAATGATGGAAGAATTAGAATCAAACAGTAGAAGAAGTTTCTTAAAAAACACCCTTACCGGAGCCGCATTATTGGGTTTAGGCTTTAAAGCCGATAGCGTTTTCGCAAAAGATGATTTTGTTAACCTTACCATTCTACATACCAATGATGTGCACAGCAGAATTGATCCTTTTCCAATGGATGGTTCTAGAAATGCTGGTAAAGGCGGAGTAGCGGCCAGAGCAGCCTTGATCAATAAAATTAGAGCCGAAGAAAGAAATGTTTTGCTTTTAGATGCCGGAGACATTTTTCAAGGAACACCCTATTTTAACTTCTACGGCGGCGAATTAGAAATTAAGATGATGAGCATGATGGGTTATGATGCCTCAATTATGGGAAATCATGATTTTGATAATGGAGTAGAAGGTTTTGTGAAGCAATTGCCACATGCAAACTTCCCAATTTTAAATGCCAATTATGATTTTACTGATACAGCAATGGAAGGAAAATCTAAAGCGTACCAAATTTTTAAAAAGGAGGGACTTAAAATTGGAGTTTACGGTTTAGGGATAGAATTAACAGGTTTGGTAAATCCTCAACAATATGGCAATACAAAATATCTTGATCCTGTTAAAAAAGCTTTAGAAATGGAGAAATTTTTAAAGTTAGATCAGAAGTGCGATCTAGTAATTTGCCTTTCGCATTTAGGCTTTAAATACAAAGAAGACAAAGTTTCTGATTTAATTCTAGCAAAAAACACCTATTATACAGATTTAGTTATAGGAGGGCACACTCACACCTTTTTAAATGCACCAGAAATTGTAAAGAATAAAAGCGGGAAAGAAACTTTAGTCAATCAGGTAGGTTTTGCGGGTTTAAATTTAGGTCGTATCAACTTCTCTTTTTTAAGAAATAGCAGTAAAAAAGTCACCTACACATCTTCAATTGAGGAGATTGAAAATAATTTTAAATTTTAGTTTTTTTAACCGTTTTTTTTTTCAATCTTCGATGCTCGGAAGTCGTCGCCCCTAGACTTCTTCCATCGCATTAGAATACAACAGATTAGAAAATTATATGGAAAAAACTTGCAACAATGTTTGGGAGAACTGTCTTCAAATCATAAAGGATAATATACCAACCCAAAGTTTTAGAACTTGGTTCGAGCCTATTATTCCACTTAGGCTTGAGGAAAGCATTCTTACCATACAGGTTCCAAGCTTATTCTTTTATGAGTGGTTAGAAGAACATTACGTTGGTCTTTTAAGAAAAACCATTAAGAAGCAATTAGGTGATTCTGCAAGACTAGAATACAATATTGTTGTAGAAAAATCATCATCTCAAAAACCTTATACTACAAATTTACCTTCAAGTGGTAATGGTGCCGAGGGAAAGACACAGTCTATTCCAATGCCAGTTGCGCTCAATAAGGATATCAAAAATCCATTTGTAATACCAGGCCTTAAGAAATTACAAGTAGATCCACAGTTAAATCCAAATTACACTTTCGAAAACTTTATAGAAGGAGATTGTAATCGTTTAGCTCGCTCTGCAGGTTATGCAGTTGCCGCAAAACCAGGAGGAACATCTTTTAATCCATTAATGATTTATGGTGGAGTTGGTTTAGGTAAAACCCACTTAGCCCAAGCCATTGGAAACGAAGTAAAAAGAAACATGCCAGATAAATTGGTAATTTATGTTTCTTGCGAAAAGTTCTGCCAACAGTTTGTAGATTCTTTAAAAAACAACACCATTAATGATTTTGTGAATTTCTACCAGGCTATGGATATCATCATTATGGATGATGTTCACAACTTTGCTGGAAAAGAAAAAACACAAGATATTTTCTTCCATATTTTTAATCACTTGCACCAATCAGGTAAACAACTAATCATTACCTCAGATAAAGCTCCAAAAGATTTGGCCGGTTTAGAAGAAAGATTATTGTCTAGATTTAAATGGGGACTTTCTGCAGATCTTTCTGTTCCGGATATTGAAACCAGAATGGCAATTTTGAAAAAGAAAATGTATCAAGACGGTATAGAATTACCAAATGATGTAATAGAATACGTGGCCAACAACATTGATAACAACGTAAGAGAGTTAGAAGGTGCAATGGTTTCTTTATTGGCACAATCAACTTTAAATAAGAAAGAGATAGATTTAGCGTTAGCTAAGCAGATGTTAAAGAACTTTATAAAAAACACGAGCAAAGAGATTTCAATGGAATATATCCAGAAGCTAGTTTGCGAGTATTTTGAAGTGCCAGTTGAAATGGTAAAATCTAAAACTCGTAAAAGAGAAATCGTTCAAGCTCGTCAAATTTCTATGTACTTGGCAAAAAGCCACACCAAAACGTCGCTTAAATCAATTGGCGCTTTCTTTGGAGGCAGAGATCACTCCACCGTTATTTACGCTTGCCAAACCGTAGAAGATTTAATTGATACCGACAAAAAGTTTAAGGCTTACGTTCATGATATTCAGAAAAAGCTTAAAATGAGCTAACATAAATTTTCTGAGAAAAAATCCCGTTAGGTCTAACTTAACGGGATTTTTTTTGTCATAACTTTTTGAAAAGGTGCTGCAGTAGTTCTTGGGCAAAGCCAGCCGGGCTGTACGCAATACTCCGCTGCGCTACGGTATTTGCTGCCATCCCGTTTATTTTACTTGGGCTTGTGCTGCTATTTCCCAACCATGCATTATCGCCAATTTATTTTGAAATACGTAGGGATAACCCTCGGGTTATCCTTTATCATCATCATAAATTAACCTTTTCACAAACGGATAATCAGAGGATTATCCCGATATATCGTTCCTTAATTATGAATTGAGTTTGTTGTTGTTTTTGGTATTTTTTGTGAAAATCAATATAATTTCTATATGTTTAATAATCTATTAATGACTATCAAAAAATGAATTATCATCTATTAATTATATTATGAAGAGCATAAAAGTTAGTTATTGATTTTTTTAAATAATCTTTTTCTTGATGGAAAAACAAAAAAATAGTATATACAAAACATTTGATGAAGAAGGCATAAAACTAAAATCTATGTCGAAATTCAGTTTGACATTTGACATCGAAAAAAACGAAACTAGTACAAATTCATGTCGAATCTATTTGCCGTACGAACCACAAAGAGATCAATTCAATTTGAATAATGAGGAATTTATAGATATGGTATTTGATTACATATATGATACAACTTCTGTAAGAATAGAGAATATTGAAGATTTAGAAAAACATTTTAGTATAAACAATTTGCCTTTTATTTTAAAGCTTAATGAGTATGACAATGATGCGGTAATTTTCGCTCTAGCATTTAAGAAAATCCCGGGCTCTTTAACAATAAGAAAAGAGCATAATATTTTATCACTTGGAAATATTGAAGAAATAGATGGGACACTTGGACTATCAAATACTTCAATTTCCTCTTTTGGCAAACTAAAGAAAGTTTCTGGCTCTTTCTGGATTTCATATCATAATCAAAATGTCAGTCTTTTTGACTTAAATGAAGTTGAGGAAGTTGGTGGTAGTTTACTACTAAGAGGCTTTCAAATTAAGACTTTATCTAAATTAAAGAAAGTTGGGGGAGTATTAAACTTAAGGGGAACGAATATTGAAGATTTAGGAGCTTTAGAATTTGTAGGTGAGCACTTGTATCTTCCTAAATCAAAACGTAATTTTTTTAATTTTGACAAAATTTATATTGGAGGAAAAGTAAAATATTTTGAGAGTTAATATTTTGTTTAACGGAAATTTTAAAAAATAATGGGTGAAATACTCTGTTCACCTTAAGTTATTTTATGTAATTTATTACTGTTTTAGTAAGATATTTAAAAGTAAAATCCTGATTTTTTCAAACTTCAACCTTTGACTTAATTTCAAAATGGCAAATAGAAGAAAAAAATTTATCTATTATTCTAGTCCTGAACATTGGTTTCAAGCCTCTCTTGAATTAAATCAAGCAGTAAAAGAGCTTTATTTAATTCGAGATCAATCTTACTATTTACAAGATTTTCATTTTGAACAACAAAAGGTTGTTGAAATTCCTGGGTGTTCAAGAGCAACATATTTATTGATGTCTTATTCTTTAGAAAATCTTTTGAAGGGTATTGCGATTTTGTATAATCCTAGTTTAATAAACAAAGGAAAAATTGAAAAAGAGATTAGAACACACGATTTAAACTCACTAACACAACTGGTTGGAATAAATCTTGTTAAAGAGCTTATAGATTTTCAGACTATATTATCTGCTCAATGCGTTTCAAATGCAAGGTATCCAGTGGGATTAAATGAGAATATACAGTTAGAAAACCCAAACATAACTGTTAATGATTATGAAAAATATTTGGAATTATTTGAAAGATATAAATCTAAACTTGTCAATGAATTTCATATTAAGGGTTGGAATAGCGGATTAAAAGACTCTGAATTCAATACTCAACCATTTGAATTCAGATACTTTGAAAAAGAATAAAACCCATTCTGTCCGTAGAGTTAAGCTCAGCGTCTCTACGGATTTAACAATAGAAAAGAGTTTTCAAACTCGATTTAAATTTTCTGTAAAAGCCTAAGTAAAATAAACTAGGTTGAAGCGGCATCTTTTTTGGCTTTTTAGGAAAAAAAAAATACAGCGTAAAACCAGACTATCGGAAGCTATGAAAACAGAAACTTGCTTTACAAAACTTTAAACTTTACACTTTAAACCGTCAACGCTCTACTTTTAATTTAAGACTCCCATTTTTAAAAAAGCATAAAGCAAACCCGTTACATGTAAAGCTTGCGGAATTTCGTTTCTTAGCAACATGTGTTTTACCTCATCAATAGAATAAAACTCCACATCAATATCTTCATGCTCGTCTAAATTTTGCTCTTGAACTTTAATGCCGCCTTTTGCCAAATAGCAATAAGTTACATTATTTGAAGTGGCAGGGTTGGGGTAAATGGTAGAAACCAGTTCAAAATCTTCAAACAAATAGCCGGTTTCTTCTAGTAATTCTCTTTTAGCAGCATCAATTGGGTATTCATCACCATCAATTACTCCACCCGGAATTTCAATAGAAACCAAGCCTCCGCTATGGCGATACTGCTTTACCATAATCACTTTTTCATCATCGGTGATGGCAACAACGTTTACCCAATTTGGGTATTCTAAAACGTAATATTCTTTGGCTAATCGGCCATCGGGTAATTCACATTCGTCTAAACGTAAGGTAGCCCAAGGTTTTTTAACAAGGTATTCAGAAGAAATGGTTTTCCATTTTAAAATGCTCATGCTTTAAAAGTAAAAAATCCCGAAACAATTTCGGGATTCTTAAATGATATCAATTTATATTTTAGGTTCTCAGCTTTCTCAGCTGACTGATAACCAATTTAATAGTACCCTTTCAGGCGATTTAGGAGCTACCAACTTCCGCTAGATCCGCCTCCGCCAAAGCTTCCGCCGCCAAAGCCGCCAAAACCTCCGCCACCAGATGACCCACCACCAAATCCCCCTCCACCGCCAGATCCTCTTCCGCCTAGGCCTGATAGCAGAGACCACCAAACAATATCAGCACCGCCTCGGCTACCAATCACATTTCTACCACCGCCACCTTTACCGCCTCTGCTAATCAATAGCAAAACACCTACAACAATTAAAACAATTAAACCTGAGGGGAAACCTTTTTTGCCACTTCTTCGTGGACTATCGTTTTTATATTCTCCTTTGGTATAGCTAATAATGGCATCAGTCGCAGCGTCCATTCCAGTAAAATAGTCGCCAGCTTTAAAATTTGGCTTAATTTCATTTTCAATAATTCTTTTGGTAATAGCATCTGGCAAAACGCCTTCCATTCCGTAACCAGTTTGAATGGTTACTTTTCTATCTCCAATAGAAGCAAGAACTAAAACGCCTGTATTTTTTTCTTTACCACCAATTCCCCAAGCCCTACCTAATTGGTATCCATAATCATTAATATCATATCCATCTAAAGATTGGATCATCACCACAGCAACCTGTATAGAAGTAGAATCGCTAAAAGCAACTAGTTTTTGTTCTAAACTAACAACCTGCTCCTTACTTAGAGTTTTGGTATAATCATTTACTAATTGATTTGGCTTTGCTGGAAAGTTCTGGGAATAGCCAAAAAAACTATAAAGGCTTATTACTATAATTAAAAAAGTATTCTTCATGTATTTATTTAGCTAGCATTAGTGTAAAAAAGTGATATCATCAGGTAATTCATTGATGTCATCGCTGTTGTAAGGAAAGTATTTTTTAAGCTGTTTTCCAGCTTCAATAATTCCTAAACTAATTCCTT
>JBILPO010000139.1:0-5594 GCA_044373805.1 Pelobium sp. | reverse complement strand
TATCAAACATTCTCGAAAAGTCTTAGTTACTTGGGATCATGACCAAATGTTGGGGACTAGGCATAAATTTGGGTTAATCTGAAAAGAAAGAAATCTACGTTTCGAACACCTCTAAATTGAGACCTGAAGGCTTTAATTTTAGCGTTAAATGATTCAGCAGAAGCATTTGTACTTCGATTATTGAAGTAGTTAAGTATTGTTTGATTCACTTTTCTTTTTTGTTTTTTTTATTTTTCCATACCACATAAGAAAACCTGTAATTGGTAATGAAGCAATCACCAAACTAATTAGAAAAGCAAATATTTTTCCGGCAAAACCGAATATCCCTCCTACGTGGATATCATAATTCATGCGCATTAAAAGATCTGCACCAGATGCATTTTCAAATCTTCCCCATTGGTGATTTACGGATAATTCTTTAAAAGAATATTGATCAAAATACCGGTAATCCGTTTTCCAATACGTCTTAGAATCGGTATTCACGTTGACTGCGACAGGAGATGTGCGTAGTTCCGGAATATGTAGTTCAATCCATTCCGCTTTAGGATATTCCTTTCTCATGAACTCAAAAACATGATCTAATGGGTTTACACTTGAGTGAATCGAATCCTTTTTTAGTGAGCTTGGTTCTGAATACTCTTGGTATGTTTCTCCTCCAGAAGCTAAGGAATAGACACCATTTCTAAACCAGGTGAAACCCCAAACTAGTCCTGTTATAATGAGAATTATCGCCAATAAAGAAATATATGCGCCCAACACACTATGTAAATCAAAATTTCTTCGGCGCCAGCTGACATTCCGCTTTATTGTGAACTTTTGTTTCTTGTTGTGCTTGTTTCGTGGCCACCACAAATAGATTCCACTTAAAACAATAAAAAAGAAGATCAAAGTTGCTGTTGACACAATAACTTGTCCAATTGTTTTAGGCAACCACAAATAAAAATGTCCCTCCAATATGAACCCGAAAAAGCTATTCTCAACATCATGCGTTTCCAACACTTTTCCAGAATAAGGATTGATATATACAAAATTATAATATTGATCATACGCATAATAGATCGCTTTTACAGCTCTATCCTTTGTATGATACATTATTGCATGTAAATGTTTGCCAGGTTGTATGCTGTCCGCAATTGCTCGTATTCGACTGGGTGGAAGCATTTCAGATTGAGAAACTTCAACAAAACGGTAGGATTGCGAAAAATCCTGAATCTCTTCTTGGAATGCGTATATACAACCAGTCAATGCAATTACAAACACAATAGGCCCGGTAATTAAACCGAGCCAAAGGTGAATTTTCCGAATGAATTGTTTGATAGTCAAAACTTAAAAATTATAGTTTAAACTAATCGAGTAACTTCTCAATTGTTGTGCGATTACTCCTGACCAACCTGAATAGTATTTTTGATTCATTAGATTGTCAACTTTGAATATCACCGCATAGTTTGAAGCGCGATAAGACAAAGAAGCATTGAATACTTGGTATGCAGGTAGCGTAAATGAACCTGTAACATTACGATTTAAAGCAATATGTTCACTTGCCGCATTTCCTCCAATACCAATTCCCAATCCTTTCAACTTAGTTGATGGCAATGTATAACTTGCCCAAAAGTTAATTAGTTGCGCAGGTCCAGCTTCTTCTGGTCGCAAACCTAAATAACCATTCGATTCATTATCTTTAATTACTTCTGAATCATTATTACTATATCCTGCTACAATGTTCAAACCTTTGATAGGGTTAGCAATCAAACTGAATTCAATTCCTTGACTTAAAACTTCTCCACCTTGAATCATTCCATTGATATTGTTTGGATCAGACATTAATTTGTTAGAGACCAGTATATTATAATAACTTCCTGTTAAGGCTAATTTGTTTTTAAATAGATTGGTTTTAACACCTAATTCATATTGATTCGCTTGTTCTGGTTTGAAAGTTTCAAGACGAACATTCGTTCCATCGGCATCAGCGACTTGTTGTGGCGCCGTATTCATAAATCCATTCATATAATTTGCAAAAAAAGAAACTCGATCCTTCACAGGTTGATACACAATTCCAAATTTTGGAGATATCGCAACTTGACTTTCCAATTCGTCTGCAGTCCAATAATTAGTTCTTCCACTAAAGTTATCCACACGAACACTTACCATAGCAGATAAAGAAGGCAAAATATTCACTACATCGGAAAAATAAGCACTCATCACTTGACTTTGTGCTGTGGAAACTCCTTCAAATGAATTAACCAATAAACTATCTACTGCAATTTGTGTTAAGTATCCTGTGTCATTTCCATCAGAAAGTGTTACAATGCCGTTACCAACCCAACCTGTACTGCTATTTAAAATATTAGATTGAAAGAAATCTACACCAAATACCAAGCGGTTTCGAATTTTGCCAATTTTAAAATCGCCGATAAAATTCTGTTGGAGATCGGTAGTTTGTGTCTCGCCGTTTCTGTTTGAAATGTAACGGTAAAAAGAATCACCATCCCCTAAATCCCACAGATAATGATAATACCCACTAGATCTTGTGGAACTTCTTGATACCACAGTTTGGGAAGTCCATGATTTGGACAGTTTGTACAATGCTTGTGCTTGAATACTAAAAGAAGGATTTTTAATTGTCAAGTCGTTGGACGTGAATGAACGAGTATAGTTTTTTTCAAAAAGATCTATTTTATCAAAAGCAACAGGAACGTATCTATTTAGGAATATCATTGGTGCATTAGCAGCTTCAGATGAAAGAAATTCGGTATTGATTAGGAAGGTAAGTCTTTCCGAAGCTTTCAATTTAAAAGAAGGGGCAATAAAAATTGATTGTTTAAATCCTGCATCCATAAATGATTTTTGATCATTAAAAGCGGCATTTAACCGAACGGATGCTTTTGAATTTAATGGAGTATTGATATCCGCAGTTATTCTATTTAAACCAAAATTGCCCGCAATAAATCCGAAACTACCTCCAAATCTGTTATATGGTTTTTTCGTTGTAACATTAATTAAACCACCATAAGATATCATCGGTGAACCAAACAAAGTTCCTGAAGGACCTTTTATTACTTCAATTGATTCTACGTTTGCAGGATCAATAACTCCATTGTTGGCACTAGGCATACCATTCATCATTGTAGGTTGCACACTGAAACCACGCATGGAATAGAATTCTGCACCATCACCCCCACGGCCAGTAGACTCCCACAATCGAGTAATACCAGTAGCGTTTTTTATTGCATCATTGAATTCTGTAACAACCTGATCCGTCAATAATTCCTTGGAAATTGAATTGTAAACTTGTGGGTTTTCAAGATCTTTTAACGGCAACTTCGAGACAATAAAACTTGAATCGTTATGATAATGGTTTACTCTGTATCCGGATATATAAACTTCATCCAAAATTTTCGTATCCGATTTCAGAATTATATTTACTGTTGAGGTTTTCTCAGCACTTACTGTTACATTTTCATTTTTTGGAAAAAATCCCGATGCTGTTACCAATAAAACATATTTGCCCTGAGCAATTTCATTGATTATGAACTTACCTTCATAATCACTTTTCACAATTATAGATTGATTTTCAACTTTAACTGTTGCAAATGGAATTGCAACTCCTTGAGAAGTATTTATTGTCCCTTCAACTTTTCCATTTTGAGCTACACTTTGACCAACAAATAATATTGATAAAAGTAGAATAACACTTAATTTAATTTTCATGATATTTATCTTATTTATAATGACTACTAACGAGTGCAAAGATTCTGTTTAGAATGATTCTAAACAATACCTTGTTTAAGGTATATCGTATCCTCAATTAAAACCATTAAAAAGAATCGGCACCTTTTCAATCACTATCGGAACCAATTTAAGTTATTAATGGGTCTGATTTAGAATTTAAATAACGGATCATGACCAAATGTTGGGGTGGAAATGACAAATGTTTGCAAAATTTGCAAGCTTTTTTTTGCAAACATTTGTCATTATTGAATATAAAATGGCAACATTAAAACTAGCGCTAGACTTGCGCGCAGAGTCCTGTAAAATAGAACAATCTTACATTAATACGACAGTAAATAGTTTTACACTGACGGACCTTCTATGTGTAAGTTTATACCTATTCTACTATTAATTTCTTAGAAGAAATATATTTTGGAGTATTTACTTGTATGGTGTAAATTCCTTTTTTATAGTTTGTCAAATCTATAATTTGGTCCTTCTGAACTTCTTGCTCATAAATCAAAGATCCAATAACTGAGTATATTTTAACGGTAGTATTTTCTGATAAATCTAAAGTGAATATTCCATTAGTTGGATTTGGAAAAATATTGAATTTAAATTCATTATCACTATCCTTACTAACTAAACCTAGATACGCATTCGTATTTAGTGTCGTATTTGTTACAATTGGCGGATTAAAATCAAAATAAATGTATGCGGTGTTTTCTATATCGGAATTTAAATTCAAATTAGGTAATTCATCGATAGTATAGGTAAAATATCCCTGGCTAGCTTCCATACTTATACTTGATGCTGCTAAATTAATTCCACTAAATCTAAACGTTACTTCTCTTGTAATTGGATTAATAGTATAGGATACAGGATGACTTGAATTAATAAATCTGAAAGTAGATAAATCTAAATTTGAAGAAATAGTGTCTCTAACAACAACATTCAAGGCTGGATAATTTCCATCATTTTGAAAACGAACAGTATATTGTAAATTTTCTTTTAAATCTGGATTAATATATCTTGGTAAATTGCAATTCTTATCATTTGGATCATAAGAATTTAAAACAGTTGTAGAGAAAGGTAAATTATTAAAATTAAAATCTTGCTCACCGATTGCCGAAACACTAACATAAAAATTTAAAACAGTTCCAGCCGGTGTGCTTCCACTAAAAGTACACGGGAACGAAATGGTTGTGTTTCCACTCAAATACGGCACTAATATGGTAACGGTATCATTTGAAAATGAAGAATTTGGTATAGTAGTAAGTGAAGGAGTTACTCCAGATGGTATTGCAATTTTCACGGTACTATTTGCAAAATTACTACATGAGATATTACAAATTTGAACAGAAACATTACCGTTTTCGATTGGTGCTATAAATTGATAAGCGGATGCTGAAGTGACTTCTAGATTTGGCGTATTTCCATTTCCATTGCACTGTAAAGTCATATTCATTGGAACATTTAGAGCTTTACCTGTTGCATCAAATGAGTTTATACTAAAGTTTGGTGATGTCTGAGTATATCCATTATTTTGTAACCAATTAGTATTTATACTAACTGTATAATTACTATTAACATCTAATTCTGTATAGTATTGATTACTAAATGAGTTAATAGGATATATAGTCGTTGTTACATTAAAATCATCTACAATATCATAGGGAACATTTGATAAAAATGTTGATGATGGATTCAATAATGATATAATATTAAAAAAACCGCAGTTTGTAGAGCTGGTAATTACCCATTCTATTGTCTGTGAAATGGTAACTTGACCACCTAAAGTTCCACTAGTTACTTCTACTAAAGCGTTATATACTCCAACTTGCGCATAATCATGTTCAAAGATGTAACAGTTTTCTGAATTTGCT
>JBILPO010000138.1:0-5613 GCA_044373805.1 Pelobium sp. | reverse complement strand
TACTTTTGTGAAACTAGCCTCGTACCACGGAAGCACAAAAAGTAGCGGAATATTAACCGAAGAATTTCCTTTAAGCATGGATATAAAAGGAAGAGATGTAGTGATTATAGAAGATATTGTAGACACCGGCCGAACGCTAAAATTTTTGTTAGACAAGATAAAATCTTTAGAGCCAGCATCTGTTAAAGTGGCTACTTTACTTTTAAAACCCGAAGCTTTGGAATATCAATTTGATGAAATTGAGTTTATAGGGTTTGAAATTGCGAATGATTTTGTTGTAGGTTATGGCTTGGATTACAAAAATTTGGGACGAAATTTAAGTGATATCTATAGGCTATGTGGCCAACAAATTCCCGGATAAATCTAAATTCTGTCCTATTCTTTTGGCTAATAATTGCTGCATCACTCTTTGAATTTTCTACGTCAATTCTATCAGTAAGCAATAATTATTGGTAAATTATTACCCTTTTAAGGTTATTCTATAGGCTTCAATTCAGAAATATTTTGAAAATTAGACATATTAAATCGCATGAAAGCTTGCTTAATATAACTCACTAAATCATAATCATTTGCCTTCACCACAAATGCGTAAGAGGGCCTAAAGTTGAGCATGAAAATTAAGAGTTTATCTCCTTTTAAACCAGTTGATCTAGACACCAATTCTCGGTTAAAAACCTGGTCAATAATGGCGTTTTGATAATCTCTTTCCATCACCTCCAATAATCGTCTGGCATTTCTACCTTCTTTGCTAAAAGCACTCCAAATGGCATCAATACCTAAACCAGCACCACTGGGCCCAACATTTATGATGTCTTTATTGTTGCCTATTCTGTATAATTTATTAAATTCTTTTTTGGTTTCTTCGTATTTGGCTTTCGCCGATAGTACTGAATCTTTAAAAACAACCTCGGGCAAACGGATGGCTAATCTTTTTAAATAAATTACCAGTGAAGTTTGATCTACAACCCTAAGCGTGTCATTTTTATATCCAGATAAGCTGCTAATCAATAGATCACCTGCTTTCGCATCAATAAAAAATTCACCTTTTGTATTGTTAAAAACAGAAATTTGAGATCTGGTATTTAAAATTTTCACTCGGTTTAACCTAAACTTGGTTTCTTTATCAAACACTATCCCTCCCAGGTTTTTGTCTTGAGAAAATGCAGAAAGTGTAAAGAAGAAAAGTACCAATAGGCCTAATAAATATTTCAAAATCTTATTTCTTGATGGTTAATTCCTGACCAATTTTAATCGCATCATCTACGATTTTATTTAAAGCTTTTAACTCGTCAATATTGATTCCAAAACGTTTTGAAATATTATAAAGTGTATCGCCAGGTTGTACCACATATTTATTTCCGCTAATCATTGCGGTTGCATCGGTAGGTTTATCTTTTGCTATTTCTTTAGGAATATTATTGTTTATATCACTTAAAACCCGGTCTTCTCTTCTTATCTTCTCTATTTCGCCTTCTTTTCTATCGTATTGTTGCAGGTTATTTTTTAGAATGATATTAATCAACAAATCCGGATATTTAGGATTAGTGGCATAGCCCGCCGCCTTTAAGCCTTTTGCCCAGCCTTCATAATCGTTTTTGTCTAACTCAAATAAAGCCGCATAACGCTTTCTTTTTAAAAACTCCGAATGGTCTTTAAAACTTTCCTCGGGGTTGCTGTATACCCTAAAGCAATCATCTTTTTGGTCGTCGTCTTTATAATAGCCTTTTCCTTTCCAATCTGTAGTGCATTTAATACCAAAATGGTTGTTGGCATATTTAGCCAAATCACTATTGCCAACGCCTGATTCTAACAACGCCTGAGCTAAAGTAATACTAGCCGGAATGCCATATTTATTCATCTCTATTATGGCTATATTTTTAAACTTAGAAATATAAGAAGTGGTAGTGTAAGAAGGATAATTGCTATCAGATTTTTTATCCGCAGCCTTTTCAATTTTCTTATTTTCCTTCTGATATATTTTTTTCTTCGTAGAACAGGCCGAGAGTAAAAATATCAGCGAAAGGGTAATTAAAATTTTTTGCATCAAATGACTAGTTTCTGATCAACCTGTAATATAGTAGATTTTAAATTATTTTTAGACATAAGGCTTTTTGAAGAGGTATTAAATCTTTTTGCAATTGCATTTAAAGTGTCTCCTTTTTTTACTCGGTAACTTATAATTTCGGTTACTTTTATTTCTTCCTCTAATTGAACTTTGTTAATGTTTTCAAGAGTGATAGGGTTATCAAATTGATTTAATTGATACTTATTGATGATTGCTATGACTTGAGAAGCCCATAATTTGCTAGCAGCATAACCTCCTTTTTGTATACCATATATCCAAGAATAAAAGTCAGAATCGGTATAATTATCAAAAAGAATTTTAAATTTTGGTCGAGATTGCATCATGGTAATAAAATCAAAATAAGAATCTTCAACGGTGGCATAACCTTTATAAGAAGATTTTATTTCTAAACTTTGATTTAACCCCTTCATCCCAAACTGATTGTTTAAATATCTGGCAATTTTACTATTTCCACTAGCCGATTCATGAATTGCAACTCCTAAAATAACACTAGCCGGAATGCTATTTTGATTCATTAATTGCACTGCTAAATCTTTGTATTTAGCAATATATTTTTCTGTAACTGTTTGCCCAAAACAAAACGATTGAATCAGCACAAAAAACACCACAATTAATTTCTTCATAAGCCTATTTTTACTTTTTCCTAATCACAAACAAACCATCCCTTACAGGTAAAATCAGTTTTTCTACCCTAGTATCGGCGGTAACTTTATCATTAAAATTTATAATATTGGAAGTATCCTGATCCGTATTTTTTGCCGTTACTTTGCCACTCCACAAAACGTTGTCAACAATAATTAGGCCGCCAATCCTTACCTTATCAAAAACCATATCGTAATATAAACCATTGTTCTTTTTATCGGCATCTATAAAAACCATATCAAAAACATCGGTTAAAGTTGGTATAATGTGTGCCGCATTACCTATTCTATAATCTATTTTATCATTCACCTCCGAAACTTCAAAATAACTTCGCACCCTATCTTCCAGCTCCTCATTAATATCTAAAGTGATAATTTTACCCTCCACCGCTAAACCTTCGGCAAAACACAACGTTGCATAACCCGTAAAAGTACCTACCTCCAAAATCCGCTTAGGTTGCATCATTTTACTAAGCATACTTAAAACCCTACCCTGCAAATGGCCCGATAGCATTCTCGGCATTAATACTTCTAGTTGCGTTTCTCTGTTAATTTTTTGTAGCAAAGCGGGTTCCGGCTCACAACATTTTTCTAAATAATCACTTAACTCATCAGATATTAAACTCATGCTATAAAGGTAATCATCCCATCATAAAGATTAAAAAGCGTAATTGTTTTTTGGAAAGCAAGGTTCGGGTTTCAAAAAATCCGATAGTCCCGCTTTCGGTACTCGCTTTTTATTACGTTGCACTACATAAAAGAGCTCAAACAAAACCTCAATCGGGTTTAAGAATTTTAAAAACTGCAAAAAACCTCCTTAAAACCTATAAAACAACTTTATTTAAAAGTTAAATAGCTGGAACAGTTTTTGGACAACTGTTAAACAATAGATTAAATAAATTCATCAACATTAAAAATAATAGCAAATGTCAATCAAAAGAAACGTAACCGCGGTATGGACCGGCACAGGATTAGAAGGTAAAGGGACTTTAAAATCTTCCAATAATTTTTTTAACGAAACGCCTTACAGTTCTAAAAACCGTTTTCAAAATGGAGATGGAATACTAGAAACCAACCCCGAAGAATTAATTGCAGCCGCACACTCTGGCTGTTTTGCCATGGCTTTAAGTTTTGCTGTTACCGAGGCGGGCTTTACCCCAGATGAATTAAAAGTAACCGCAACGGTAACTTTAGACAAAGTAGAAAACGGTTACGGAATTACCGGTATTACCCTTCAATTACAAGGAAAAGTGACGGGAATGAGCGAAGAAAAATTTAAAGAATTGGCCGAAGGTGCAAAAACTGGCTGCCCAGTTTCTAAAGCATTAAGTGCTGTTCCCATTACACTAGAAACCTCATTTGTTTCTTAATCATAAAGAAATACATCAAAAAATCTCTTATTAAAAGTGGTTTTTGATATAAATACAACAGAGAAGGGTGATCTAAAATTCATTCTTCTCTTCTTAATTAACTTTCATTTTCAATTTGTAAAAAAACATTAATTCTCATTTATAAATGAAAAAAGCAGAGTTTAGCTTATTTGCTTACCTTTGCAAAAATTTAAATTGCGTTTTTTATTTTCGAAAATCAATTTAAACAAACATTTATGCTTTTAGCTCATTGCGGTTTAACCCTCTAAAAACTAAAAGCTTATCAAAAAGAATTCCTTTTCAACAGACCGGCGATTAAGAACCTTTACAATAATATCCGGTCTTAAATATTAATCAACAATTCATGTTATTTGAAAATTTAAATTTAATTGAGCCCATCCTTAAGGCTTTAAAAACAGAAGGATACACTACCCCAACACCCATACAGGCACAAGCCATTCCATTACTTTTAAACAGAAGAGATGTTTTAGGTTGCGCACAAACCGGAACCGGAAAAACAGCCGCTTTTGCAATTCCTATTATTCAGTTATTAACACAGGATAAAAATTTAAAACCCGGTAAGCGCTTAATAAGAAGCTTAATTTTAACACCTACCAGAGAGTTAGCCATACAAATTGGCGAAAGCTTTGAAAGCTACGGCAGAAATACCAATTTAAAATACAAAGTGATTTTTGGTGGCGTTAACCAACATTCACAAGTAGAATCTTTACGTTCTGGAATTGATGTTTTAATAGCTACACCCGGTCGTTTATTAGATTTAATGAACCAAAGACATGTTCATTTAAACGACATCCAGTTTTTTGTTTTGGATGAAGCCGATAGAATGTTAGACATGGGTTTTGTAAATGATGTTAAAAAAGTGATTGCAAAATTACCTGCCAAAAGACAATCATTATTCTTCTCAGCCACTATGCCTCCGGTAATTGTACAACTGGCAG
Source organism: Pelobium sp. (assembly GCA_044373805.1). Taxonomy (GTDB): domain Bacteria; phylum Bacteroidota; class Bacteroidia; order Sphingobacteriales; family Sphingobacteriaceae; genus Pseudopedobacter. Next base: position 557 of record JBILPO010000138.1, on the reverse strand, counting down.
ATACCATTTTGGTAAATCCTGCTAAAGTAGAAGTTACACCGGTTTCTAGCACCGCAAACACCATTAATCAGGTGGTTTATTTTGTAGATAAAGACAATAAAAGACATCTTTTAATGGATGTGTTAAAAGATAAAAGCATTGAAAGAGCCTTGGTTTTTACCCGTACCAAACATGGTGCAGATAGAGTGGCTAAAGACCTAACCAAAGCCGGCATACATTCACAAGCCATTCATGGTAATAAATCTCAAAACGCTCGTCAGGCGGCGCTAACCAACTTTAAGGCAAAAGTAACCAGAGTTTTAGTGGCTACAGATATTGCTGCCAGAGGAATTGATATTGACGAATTAACCCACGTAGTAAATTATGAGCTACCAAACGTACCAGAATCTTACGTCCACCGTATTGGTAGAACCGGAAGAGCGGGTGCTAGCGGTATAGCTATTGCTTTTTGCGATGCAGAAGAGAAAGAATATTTAAAAGATATTCAGAAACTGATTGGGAAAGATATTCCGGTAATTGCAGACCATGATTATCCATTGATGAATCATCATGTGGTG
>JBILPO010000137.1:0-5628 GCA_044373805.1 Pelobium sp. | reverse complement strand
AAAATAGTTGACCGCGTAGAGAAGCGAATAGCCAAGGATAAATATGTTAATACTGCCGAGCTTAACAATATATTAAGGGAAGAAGTTCAGGCTTTACTAGAAGAAAATAATAGCCCCGATTTCCAAAATTTTGACTACGGCTCTCATAAACCCTATGTAATTATGGTAGTGGGGGTAAACGGTGTTGGAAAAACTACCACCATCGGAAAATTAGCTTACCAACTCAAACAAGCCGGGCAAAAAGTGGTCATTGGCGCAGCAGATACTTTTAGAGCTGCGGCTGTTGAGCAAATACAGTTATGGGGAAAAAGAGCTGATGTAAGGGTAGTCTCGCAAGGAATGAATGCTGACCCAGCTGCTGTAGCTTTTGATACATTACAATCAGCGGTAGCTAATCAAGAGGATGTTGTAATTATTGATACTGCAGGTCGCTTGCATAATAAGGTTGGCTTAATGAATGAGCTCACTAAGATTAAAAATGTAATGAACAGAGTTGTTTCTGGTGCTCCACATGAAATATTATTAGTTTTGGATGCCTCTACAGGTCAAAATGCGATAGAACAATGTAAACAATTTACCCAAGCAACAGATGTGAACGCTCTAGCTTTAACTAAATTAGACGGAACTGCAAAAGGTGGAGTTGTAATTGGCATTTCAGATCAATTTAAAATCCCCGTGAAGTATATTGGTGTTGGAGAAAAAATAACTGATTTACAGTTATTTAACAAGAAAGAATTTGTTGATTCTTTATTTAAAGGATAAATATTTGTGATAGAATGAGAGTAAAGGATAGACAACTTAAAACTGATAAAGTAGCACCCAGAGTAAATGTAATTACACTAGGATGCTCTAAAAACACCTACGATTCTGAAATATTGATGGGGCAGTTAAAAGGGAACCAGATTAATGTGGTGCATGAAGCTAATGATATTCGTGAAAATGATATCGTTATTATTAATACTTGTGGGTTTATTGATAATGCTAAGCAAGAATCTATTGATACCATATTGCAGTTTAGCGATTTAAAAGCAGAAGGTAAAGTAGGGAAAGTTGTGGTAACAGGTTGTCTTTCTGAAAGATACAAGCCGGAATTAGAAGCGGAAATTAAAAATGTAGATTCATGGTTTGGCACCAATGATCTTCAAAATTTACTGCATTCTATTGGGGCAAATTATAAACACGAATTATTAGGCGAAAGGTTATTGACTACGCCATCTCACTTTGCTTATTTTAAGATTGCAGAAGGATGTAACCGTCCATGTTCTTTTTGTGCCATCCCTTTGATGCGAGGTAAGCACCTTTCAACACCTGTAGAAGAGCTGGTTAAAAACGCCAAAAACTTAGCTAAAAACGGAACTAAAGAACTAATTCTGATAGCTCAAGATTTAACCTATTACGGTTTAGATCTTTATAATGAAAGAAAATTAGCAGAATTAATGCGTCGTCTTTCTGATGTTGACGGAATTGAGTGGATCAGACTGCAATACGCCTACCCTACTGGTTTCCCTATGGATATTTTGGATGTAATGAACGAGCGTTCTAACATTTGTAATTACCTAGATATGCCGTTACAGCATATTACAGATTCCATGTTGAAATCTATGCGTAGAGGAACTACCAAACAAAAAACCATTGATTTGGTCAATAAAATTAGAGATAAAGTGCCCAACATTGCCATGAGGACGACCTTAATTTGTGGTTATCCTGGTGAAACTGAACAAGATTTTGAGGAAATGAAAAATTGGATTGAAGAAACCCGATTTGACAGATTAGGCTGTTTCACCTATTCTCACGAAGAAAAAACTCATGCTCATGATTTAGTTGACGATGTACCACAAGAAGTAAAAGAGCAGCGTGTAGAAGAAATTATGGAAATTCAACAAGGAATTTCTTTTGATTTGAATCAACAAAAAGTAGGTAAAACTTATAAAGTTTTAATTGATAAAAAAGAAGGCGATTACTTTATTGGCCGTACAGAATTTGATTCTCCAGAGGTTGATAATGAAGTCCTAATTGAAGCTAAAGACAATTACGCCACACCGGGCAGTTTTGTAAACGTAGCCATTAACCGAGCAGAAGATTTTGACCTTTATGGTACAATTGTCAAATAATTGATATAAAAGGAGGAAATGATGAATTTCCTCTATTTTCGTGAGCTAATGAAAGTAAAATACATTGATTACGATGAAACCCGATGTTTCTCTTCAACAGTTATCCGATATCTAAATGAGGAGGAATCTATAAAACCTTTTGTTAATCAGTTTCCTGATTTGCAAAGCTTTAAAGAAATTATTGCAGAGAGAAAATTCACAGGCAATAGAACGGAATTAGTTGAGGTTTTAAATCAACAATACCAGAATATTTCTCATCAGCCAGCAATTTTAAAAGCAAATATTGATGCGCTTCTATCTGATCAAACTTTCACTATTACCACCGGGCACCAACTTAATATTTTTACTGGCCCATTATACTTCATTTTTAAAATAGTTACCGCTATTAATCTGTCTAAACAGCTCAAAAAAGAATTTCCTGAGCAAAATTTTGTTCCCGTTTATTGGATGGCGACAGAAGATCATGATTTTGAAGAAATTAATCATACCTATATAGGTGGAAAAAAAATAAGTTGGAAATTAGATGCCATTGGTGCCACCGGAAGGTTAAACACAAAAACCATTACTCAAGCTTTAAATGAATATAAAGGTGTTTTAGGTATTTCTCAAAATGCCGAAAAGTTGGCTGAATTAGTTTCTAAGGCTTACGCCGATTTTAATACGCTAGCCAACGCTACCAGATTTTTAGTGAATGAGCTTTTTGGTGAATATGGTTTAGTGATTATTGATGCAGATGATGCCAGGCTAAAAAATCAGTTTTCGGATATTATCGAAAAAGATATTATTCAACAAAATAGTTTTAAAAATATCACCTCCAAAAGCGAGGAATTAACCGCTATTGACATTCATGCGCAAGTAAATCCAAGAGAAATTAACTTTTTTTATTTGACAGATAATTTAAGAGAACGCATTGTTTTTGAAGGAGAAATATACAAAGTACTGAATACTGAAATCTCATTCTCAGAACAAGAATTAAAAAAAGAAATAAAGCTACATCCCGAAAGATTTAGCCCAAATGTGGTGATGCGACCATTATACCAAGAAGTGATTTTGCCTAATTTAGCATATGTTGGTGGTGGTGGCGAATTAGCTTATTGGCTACAATTGAAATCTAATTTCGACTTTTATAATATAGATTTTCCTTTGTTGATTCTTAGAAATTCGGCGATGTTAGCAGATGAAAAAGTCGCTCATAAACTTCAAAAATTGAAGCTTACTTTTAACGATATTTTTGAGGAAACAGAAAGCTTAAAGAAAGCATATGTAAAGCTAAATTCTACTCATGAACTGAGTCTTCAAAATGAATGGGAACAACTTTCATCAATATTTATTCAACTAAAAGATAGAGCTAGTAAAATAGATCCCACTTTAAAATCTAGTACTGAGGCGGTAGAAATTAGGTTAAAAAAGGCAGTAGAAAACCTTGAAAAGAAATTAATAAGGGCCGAAAAAAGAAACTTTTCTGAAGCACTTTTAGATATTGACAAAATTAAGCAACAGCTTTTTCCCGGCGGTGGTTTACAAGAAAGAAAAGAAAACTTCGCTTTATTTTACGTAAAATATGGGGATGATTTTATTGCTCGGCTGATTAAAAACTTTGATCCGCTGGCTTTTCAATTTACAATTTTATACTAATGGAATATACCCTCTTTTCTGAAGATACACTTAGAAATTTTACTGAAAACGTATTTAAAAAAATGGGCTGTTCTGATGAACATGCTCAACTATCAGCCGATGTTTTAATAAAAGCAGATTTACGTGGCATAGACTCTCATGGCGTTGCCCGTTTAACTGGTTATGTAAGATTATGGGAGAAGAAAAGAATAAATCCTACGCCAAATATTAGAATTGTACATGAAACAGCTACCACTGCAACTGTAGATGGTGATGCGGGTTTAGGATTAGTAGTTGCGCCTTTTGCGATGAAAATTGCGATTGAAAAAGCGGAGAAATATGGTTCTGGCTGGGTAGCCGTTAAAAACTCTAATCATTTTGGAATTGCTGGTTACCACGCTTTAATGGCGGTAGAAAAAAATATGATTGGCTATGCTTTAACCAATGCTAGCCCGTTAGTTGCACCTACTTTTTCATCTGAAAGAATGTTGGGAACCAACCCAATTTGTTATGCTTTTCCGGCTGGAAAATTCCCTCCTGTAATAGTCGACATGGCAACTTCTACTGCTGCTAATGGCAAATTAGAAATTGCACAAAGAGAAGGTAAAAATGTTCCAGAAGGTTGGATTCAGGATAAAGATGGAAATGCTGCTTTACACCCTGCTGATTTAAAAAATGGCGGATCGCTTTTGCCTTTAGGATCTGATAGAGAACATGGAAGTCATAAGGGTTTTGGATTAAGTGCAACGGTAGATATCCTTTCGGCAGTTTTATCTGGTGCAAGTTACGGACCATGGGCGCCCCCATTTGTAGCTTTTATGGATCCATTACCTAACCAACCTGGCGAAGGTTTAGGTCATTTTTTAGGCGCTATGCGTGTGGATGGTTTTAGACCAATTGAGGATTTTAAATCTAATATGGATAATTGGATTGAGCGTTTTAAAAATGCCAGACCTATTGATGAAAATCAAAAAGTGATTATACCGGGAGAACCTGAATTAGCCGCCGAAAAAGACCGAAAAATTAATGGAATTCCGCTAATTGATGCGGTATTTAATGATTTGAATGAGGTGGCTACTAAGTTGGGATTATCAGTTTTAAGTTGAAAGTTTAGAGTTTTAGGTTATAAGTTTTAGGTAGAAGGTTTTAAGTGCTGAGTTGAGTGCAAAAACCTGAGTTTTTAAACCTGATTGCAGCGTTTACCGGCCTGTGAATAATGCCTGTGGCGTATGAGCGGAAAGCGGGAACAACCTTTAATAGTAGCACAAGCATTGCTTTTCAAAAAATAATTTCATAAAAAAAGGATGTCCATATCTGAACATCCTTTCTTATTATATTTTGAATATTAATGTATTCCCATTAACAATCTGCTCCATCTAATTTTGTTGAAGAAAGAAGCATTATCATCCCAGCTCATCCAAACAAATAAAGCTTTTCCTACAATGTGATCTTCGGGAACAAAACCCCAATAGCGAGAATCGGCAGAGTTATGACGGTTATCCCCCATCATCCAATAGTAGTTCATTTTAAAAGTGTAAGAATCTGCTTTTTGACCATTAATCAAAATATTATTTCCACTTACTTCTACCTTATTTCCTTCGTAAACTTCAATGGCTCTGCGGTACACTGGTAAAGAAAGGCTATCTAATTTTACATTCCAACCTGCTTTTGGGATAATAATTGGACCAAAATTATCTTGATTCCATTGTAAACGAGCATCGTTAGGGAAAACTTCTTGATGGTAAGAAGCTTGCTCATCTATAATTGGAGAAACGGCTTTTACGTTAGAAAATACTTTGATTTTTTCAATTTCGGCTTTAGGCATGGTAATTACATACTCATCTGTATTTACGCGTTCAACATCAGCGTTGATATCTTCTAGTGCTTTTGGGTTAAAATCAGA
>JBILPO010000136.1:0-5640 GCA_044373805.1 Pelobium sp. | reverse complement strand
TCCTACAGCTAGGTTTGAAGGCGCACTATACCAACAAAAAACTTTTGTGGGCTTACCATGATAATTAAGTCCGTTAAAAAATAGACCTTTCTGAGTTTTATCAACTCTCATTTGGTCATATTCTGTTGTAAAACTATAAATGGGAGAAGTTAGAACACCGCTCTTATAAAGTTTATCCTTAATTACCTTAGGACCATTAGCTTTAACCTCATCATTAATTTTGCAATTAATAGATGTGAAACTAGAAAATATTGTGAGTAACAAGAGAGTAAATAAATAACTTGGTGAATTTGTGATCTTAATAATTTTCATATTTTTATTTTTTTTAACAACCCCAACCAAAATTTTAAGGCAAGGAGGTTTTCCACTCATCCCATTTATTTAATAATTCTTCAACCTTTTGGGGATTAGTTGCGGCTAAAATTTTCAATTCAAATTGATTATCTGGTATGAAATAGATTTCAATTAGCTTTCTGATTTCATCAGTTAATAATTAACTTTATTCAACTGTACCTCTGAAAAAGGCAATGACATTAACAATTGCCTATCTGGCCATACTACTGTTCCACTTTAAAGAGTATTCATAATTGAATTTTTACCTCCTTTTGGATTAACTGAAGCTTTCCAATCCACTTCAATTAGTGCAGTTTCCGTCGCTAATCTTTTTGTCCTAATTAAATCAAATCTTCTTTTACAATCTCCACAAAATTCACTTTTACGGTCTATCCAAATAGCTTTTCTAAATAAATCTTGAGTTAACCCTCCCGTTAAATTTTAATGCAGAACAACGATTTATTATGCATTTCTTTATCCTAGTAATTATTTTATTCATAATTTGGTTTATCTTATAATGGCTTAATAGGTTAGGTTTTAAGGAAACCATTACTACTTTAGTTAAGTAAATTTATATAAATCAGATTAATTGTTTTGTATTGAAAAAATGCATATATATATCTGATTTAAACATTTAAATAAAAAAAATCCCAATACGTAGATATGATTTGATTTTTTGAAAACCATTGACATAAATAATATTTAAAAGCAAAATACCTATTAGTAAATTACTTAGAAAAAGGGAATGGTGATAAATGAGAAGAAAATGATGACTTTTAAAAAGGGTACCTTACAAAGTTGAAAAACTTCTAATAAAGCCAAAAAAGGTATTATTAACCCTAAAGGATCAAGAGATAGCTATGACCCCGAAGAACCTTAGACCCCAAAAAATAGCTCGAGCCGGATCTTATTTATGTAATGACAGTTGTTGCCCGAGTTATAGAATTGTAAGAAGAATAAAAAGCTACCAAGATTATGGATTATGTAGTATTGGGTTTAGATGTGTTAAGTAGCTATTTTTAAACAATTGGTTTTTTACCTTCTAAAGTAGAAGAATTTGAATCCTCAGATGCTATAGATTAAAATTTAGAACTACAACCTAATCGACTAAATTAATGAGTAAATATGGTGTTTTAGCAAAAAAGGTTGCAGTCTCAAATTATTGCATCAGCTTTTGCCATTCAGAAATATTAAACTCATTTTCATTTATAAAACTGAAAAATATATTTGCTTCTGCAACCATAAATTAAGCAATGATTTGCTTTAGAAATTTCCAGAGACTTTATTCCAGAGACTTTCATATTATTTTTAATTAGTGACCAAACTTTATTATGTTAATCATCATATTCTTTTATATGATTTGGGTCAGATATCAAATCAGCTCAGCGATATCTTTTGTTTTTCGGAGTATTCATAATAATGCGTTCAATTACTGAATAAGTATTATAGTTAATTTTAACTGATGAGTTTATTAATAGAGACTTTAATATTATAATATGATTATAATAAGCATAGGTATTCAGGTTTTTAATTTTTTTAAAGCCCGCTACAGCAACAGTAAATTTTAATTTTTAGGCCAAATTTTAATTAGTTTTTTCTCTGCAGACAACCCTTCAAATGGACCGGGTGTAGGGTTGGATTTGCTTCTTTTCTTACCAAAATAATCAGTATCTATTATTATTGGTTCGCCATTAGGTAATTCGTATTTAGCCTTTGATATGAGTGTTTCGCCTAAAAAATCAGTAGTGATTAAATTTCTTTTTTCACCTTTCAACCATTCAGGATTATTAGCCCATTCAATATAAAATCCATCGTCTCTTTTTACTAAATTTAAATCTATATTATCATCTTTAACTACTTTTGGATTAGATTCAATTTTATATGGTATCGCTTTGTTTATATAAAGGTTGCCCCCAATTTTTAATGGTAGTTTTTTATCTACATATCCAACAGAATCTCCTATGCTAGCTCCAAGACGCATTGATTCCTTTTCACTTGATGCAAAAATATTATTAAAAAATCTATCATCTCCAGGGTTGCTATTGATATGATACCCTGCAAATTTAGTATCATGAGGCTTTAAGTAAGGTGATACTCGCGGTGAGCTTGTGATTATAATTTGGGTTTTAAATAAATTATGAACTAAAGCACTGCCTCTAGATAGATTGGTGAAAGATATGTTACTTAAAACAATATTATTAGCACATAAAATTGGTCCGTGATTTACTTCAAGATAGATACCTGAAGCAGTGGTGTTAAAAATCAAATTATTTCTTATGATCGATCCTTGTCCTAACCAATCAAACCAAATACCACGAGCCATCCTACCAGTATTATATACGCAGTTATCCTGAATTATAACATCTACACCTCCATGAAGTTTTATGCCACCTTGCTCCATTCCATTAAATGATTCTAGGGTATTAATTTCTGATATTTCATTGCCCTCAATTAATGAGAATGAAGCACCCATATTTCCAACTATTCCTGCCTGGCCACAATTAGATATTTGATTATTTCTTATAATATGATGACCAATTTTTTCTTTATTCCATTGATTATGTTCAGAAGCATATTTTAAAGCAGCAATCATTCCATAGGCACTCATTACTTGGGTAGTATCAATAATGGGTCTACCAAAACAAATCCCTGAACTTTTAGAATAACTTATTTTATTGTTTTCAATAATCCAACCTTTTGACCAACTAGACCCAATTAAACCTTTTTGTGGTTGTGTGGGTGGAGCCCATGGCGTTGCAGCTTGCTGCATATCAAACCCTTTTACAGTTATATAGTTGATGTCAGACTTTTCTGGGAAAAATATTGTTTGCCTTACGTTAATTTCAACTATTTCTTTATTCGGGTTAACGTTTGGAAATTGAGCGAAAATTGTAGTCGTTTGTTTATCTACATTTGAATACCAAAGAGGTGAATCATTTTCTTTTTTATCTAATTCCTCTATGGATTGCGCTTCTTTCATCCATTTACCATTTAAATAGACTACTCCAGTATGATAAGTTTTACCTTCGGGAAAAAACCAATGACCTTGCATTACATCAGTATATGGATTAAAATTACCAAAAAATGAATTTGAGATTGTCTTTTTCCAGATATTTCCTTTAACTAGATCCCAACCTTTTATAACTTCAGAACCTTTTATAATTACATTTTCTCCTTCAGCGGCTGCGTATATTATTCGTTGATCGTTAGACAAACCTCCAGATTTTGGCACCACACTTTCTCTATAAATACCTCCATGAACAATTATTATAGTGCCAGGTTTAGCAATGTTTGATGCTGCCTGAATAGTTAACAGTGGATTTTTTTCAGTCCCCTGGTTCGTATCAGAACCATTCTTAGAAACATGTAATTCTCTTTGTTGAGATTTATTATCTATGTTTTTTTTAAAGGGATTTTTATTGTTTGTGCTTTGACTAAACTCTCCTATTAACTTGTTTGTTTGTTTTAATGTTGCAGAATTTGAAACTAAGTTAGATAAGGTTAAGAAAGCTAAAATTAAAAGTAAAATGCTTTCTTTTGAGAATTTTAAATTTGAGATTTTTTTAAGAGTGTAAATATTCATTTTAAAGTTTTTAATTAATTTATGGAAATAAAAAAAAGAATAAGAATAAATTAATAGGTATGAATTGCAACCTATTCAGCTGTAAATTTTATTGTTTAAAATAAGCTTATGGTAGTTTTTTAATATTATTAATCACCTGCCACTTCCTCATTCAGGTAATCTTTCATTAATAAGGCGGCTCCTAAAGCACTTATGTCTTTAGCATTTAGCGATTTTGGAATTTCAATAATTTTCGTAATCCTATTTTTTTTGAATAACATAAACCAAAATTCTAAGGCAACGAGGTTTTCCACTCATCCCATTTATTTAATAATTCTTTAACCTTTTTAGGATTAGTTGCGGCTAAATTTTTTACTTCAAATTGATCATCTGGTATAAAATAGAGTTCAATTCGCTTTCTGGTTTCATCAGCTAATAGTTTCCATTCGGCATCCATTATTGCAGAAGTTACCCAACTATTTTGTCTGAATGAATCATTTCCATAGTAAGGGAATTTCCACTCCCAGAATAAAGCTTTATTTCGTGTAAAAATTTGATTATCAAATATTTTAGCAAAACTTTCACCATCTAACTGACAATTATCTGGCAATTTCTTATGGGCTAACTCCGCAAAAGTTGGGAGAAAATCTACGGTAGATAGGACTGTTGTACTGTCTACGCTATTTGCTGACAAACGCCCCGTCCAACGCATTATGCATGGCACATTAACCCCTCCATTAAAAAGATCGGTCTTACGCCCTTTTAATCCTGCGGTAGCGCCTGCAATTCTTCCAGGGGAATAGTTAGCTGGTCCGTTATCACTAGAAAAAATAATTAAGGTATTTTCTTCTAAACCCAGTTTTGATAGCGCTTTAAACAATCTTCCTAAATGATAATCTGCATCCTTTAGAACTGAGTAATAAGTTACCTTGTCAATTACTAAACCTTTATTCAAAAAAGGTTGCATTTGTACTTTGGAAGGAGCTAAAGGCGTATGTGGATCTTTTAGCCACAGATTGACAAATAGTGGCTGATTTGACTTTTTAGATTTTAAGAATTTAATCGTTTCATCAACCGCAAGTTTACTCGAGTTCTGTATCCACAAAGTATCATCATCCATATATCGGGTAGTTGGCCAAAGCTGATTACCCTTCCAAGTTGGGCCATTGCCGTTCCAAACTCTAGTTTCATCGTAACCATAGACTTTAGGTTCAGGAGCTTTTAAATCCCCGTTTGGCTCTCCACCCCCCCCTAAATGCCACTTACCAAAATGTGCAGTTTTATATCCTACTTGTTGCATTACCCTTGGCAAATAAACTGGAAGTGTTGCATCCAACCAATTAGGCATGCCACGTTGAGCATTTAAATCATTACCAGCAAAATGCCCGTGGACATTATGCTGTGCTGGAAAATGACCTGTAATTACCGAACTTCTACTGGGGGAACAAACTCCGCTGGTTACATAAAATTGTGTGAATCTTACACCTTCAGAAGCTAATTTATCAAGATTTGGAGTTTGTACTTCTTTATTTCCGTAACAACCCAAATCTCCATATCCCCAATCATCAGCAAAAATAAATAGTATGTTAGGTAGCTTTTGTTTAATGCTTTCCTTAGATTGATTTAAAGAACCGCAGGCAACATCAACAAAAGCAAATATTCCAAGCATAAAAAAGCTGAAAGTCTTACTCACGATATTATACTTGTTATTAGAGTTAAACACACTATCTAAAGTTATATTATTA
>JBILPO010000135.1:0-5679 GCA_044373805.1 Pelobium sp. | reverse complement strand
AGCTGATGTTTTAGAAAAAAACAAAAAAGTAACCCTCGCTTTTACAGGTGAAGGCGCAACCAGTGAAGGCGATTTTCATGAATCATTAAACGTTGCTGCTGTTTGGGATTTGCCAGTTATTTTTATCATCGAAAATAATGGGTATGGTTTATCTACACCAACTAATGAACAATACCGATGTGCGCAATTGGTAGATAGAGCCAAAGGTTATGGGATTGAAGGAGTTAAAATAGATGGAAATAATGTATTAGAAGTTTACCATACCGTTAAAGCTTTCGCTGAAGATTTAAGAGAAAACCCCCGACCCGTGTTAATAGAATGCATGACTTTTAGAATGCGTGGACATGAGGAAGCATCAGGTGTTAAGTATGTTCCGCAAGAATTGTTTACAGAATGGGAGCAAAAAGATCCTCTAAAAAATTATGAAACTTATTTATTAGAGCAACAAATAATTGACGAAAACCTTATCCTCCAAACCCGGTCAGACAATACAGCTTATATTAATTCAGAAATAGAGAAGGCTTTCGCCGAACCAGAACCCCTTGCAAATGAAGAGCTAGAAATAGAAGATATGTATTTCCCTTTTCAGCAAAAGCTAATGGATAAGCCAACTGAATTTACAGATGGAAGATACATTGATGCCATTAGCAAAGCCATGAGTCTAATGATGGAGAAACACCAAAATCTGTTAATTATGGGGCAAGATATTGCCGAGTATGGCGGTGCTTTTAAAATTACTCAAGGTTTTGTCGAACAATTTGGCAAAGAGAGAGTAAGGAATACCCCTATTTGCGAATCGGCAATTGCCGGAGCCGCTTTAGGTTTATCTATTAATGGTTATAAGGCTATTATGGAAATGCAATTTGCAGATTTTGCAACCTGTGGTTTTAATCAGATTGTAAATAATTTAGCTAAAACCCATTATAGATGGGGAGAAAAAGCAGATGTGGTCATAAGAATGCCAACGGGAGCAGGTACAGGAGCAGGTCCTTTCCATTCGCAAAGTAATGAAGCCTGGTTCACTAAAACTCCGGGGTTAAAAGTGGTATATCCCGCCTTTCCTGAAGACGTTTACGGGTTGATGATTGCCGCGGTTGAAGACCCCAATCCGGTGATGTTTTTTGAGCACAAATATTTGTACAGAAAAAGTTCCGGAACTTTTCCAGAAGGTTATTTTAGTATCCCAATAGGAAAAGCAAAATTACAAGCTGAAGGAAATATGTTTAGCTTAATCACTTATGGTTTGGGTGTACATTGGGCCTTAGCGTATCAAAAAGAACATCCCGAATATGATTTTGATATTTTAGACTTAAGATCTTTGCAGCCTTGGGACAAAGAAGCGGTATTTAAATCAGTTAAAAAAACGGGAAGGGCACTCATTTTGCATGAAGATACATTATGTTGTGGCTTTGGGGCAGAAATTGTAGCTTCCATTACTGAGCATTGTTTTACTTTTTTAGATGCACCTGTACTTAGGTGTGCTAGTTTAGACACCGCAATACCTATGAATAAAGCTTTAGAACATCAGTTTTTAGCTAACGCTAGGTTGCATCAAAATATACAGAAGTTGATATCATTTTAAAAACAAATCAAATTAAATGGAAAATAAATACGCTTATTATTTAATACTCTTCTTACTTATTTCTACAAGCTGGATGGGTTGCCAGTCTAACCAGCAAAAAATGGCTCAGGTTCAAGATTCTTTAAAGGCTATTAACAGTTCTGATAGCAGTATTTTAATATATTCTGATGGGTTAGAAAAATTAAAAGAGTCATTAACAAATAAAGAAAGTCCAGTTTACACCAAAGGAGATTATTCTTTTTATACTTCAATTTACAGTCAAGATAGTGTTCCAGTACTTTTTGTAGAGTATGGGGAAGCTGGTGACAACGGATTTATAGAGAAAAAGTATTATTTGGATAATGGAGAATTGGTTCTTTATTGTGAAAAATCTAAGCAGGTATCTTCTACAGAAAAACCCGTTTACGAGTTTAAAGAAACCCGAATTTATTTTAGAAACAATGTTTTCTTAAAAGGAGAGGAAAGGATAGCAGCAGGTGATTCTTTGCTAAGTCAAATTCCGTTTGTTTTAGTTGATGATTATTTGTTAGACAAGAATAAGCAGTTTGATTTTAAACGATTAGAAGATGCAAATGCCGAGGTGGGAGATTTTAATTTAACTTTTGATAGGATAGATTCACTTTCTGCAACCAAACAATACTTAGTGATGGCAAATAAAAAGGCTAATACTTATGAGTCAGCCTACCAGATTATAAAAGCCGATTCTTTAATTTCAAAAATTAAAGAAAACCCTTATGCTTATAAAGGAAAGAAACTGAAAGTTCAACATTCAAAGCAAGGAACAAGAATGATTTATAAAGGTGGTGAACTAGGCGCCTTCTGAAGCAATTAACAGGACTTCGGCAACAGGACTAAAAAGATAAATTAGGCCTGTTTTTACTTCCACACAGCGATATCTTTTTCTAATTTTTTCTAATTTTTTAAATTCTCGCCCATTTTTCATCATAAAATGATGTTGATGAGGGATCTTTTCCACAGAAATAAAAGAAGTATTTTTTTGATCGTAATTTCTTAATGTTTTGTATAAATTTAAGTCAGAACAGCTAGAAGCGGCCGGATTTTGCAAATAAGAGACTATCGCTTTTTTTACATCTATAGGAAAAACCTCTAACTCAAAAAAGGGCATCATCATTCTCTTAAAGTTGTCCTTCCATTCCATTCCATGGGGTTTAGCATGATGCTTATGCTCATTCCAAGTAAGAAGGTGTGCAAATTCATGCACTGTAGTTACTAAAAACGCGTAAGGATTAAGGTTGTAGTTAACAGATATTTTATGCCCATCGCCTTTATAAGGAGATCTGTAATCACCTAATTTAGTGTCTCTGCTTTTAGAAATCTTAAAATCGCATTTATAAAAATCAATCCATTTGCTGATCAAAGGAGCGGCCTCTTCAGGAATGTATTTAGATAAAATTTTAACTTTTTGATCCACTATAAAACAATTCTTTTAAGGGTAAATAAATTGGGGCGTTTTAACAGGCTTTTCGCTATATTTTTTTTGGCCAAAAAGCCAAAAAAAGATGCCGCTTCAATCCTTAACGCTAAGAAGGATGATTTTCTTTCCATTCACTACTGAAAGATTTGGCCGCAACCTCTGGAAGAACCCTTTTATCTCCCCAGGTTTTACTAAAAAATTTACGTAAAATAGTGTTCTTGAATTTCCCTCCAAATTTATCCATATAGCTTCGCTTTAGCATTCCTCTTTTCCAAAAAAACCAGCCCCAACGTTCAATTTTAGTTGTGAGTTGTTCATTTACGGCATCTCTTCTGTTAAAAAGTAGCATCTTATGGATATCAATTTTTACCGGACATACTTCGGTACACTTACCGCACAAGCTTGATGCATAGCTTAAATGTTTAAATTCTTTCATCCCACTTATATGGGGGGTAATAATAGAGCCAATTGGTCCGCTATAAGTAGTGTCGTAAGCATGACCGCCAATGTTTTTGTAAATAGGACATCCATTTAAGCAAGCGCCACATCTGATGCAATAAAGACCTTGTCTTTGTTCTTTTTGCGCCAATAAATCCGTTCTGCCGTTATCCAATAAAATCACATACATTTCTTCTGGTCCATCAGTTTCGCCAACTTGTTTTGGGCCACTTAAAATGGTATTGTAAACTGTTAAATTTTGACCAGTTCCATGCGTAGAAAGCATTGGCCAAAATAAATCCAAATCAGCAATAGAAGGAATTAGCTTTTCAATTCCTACAATTGCAATATGGATTTTAGGAAATGTAGTAGTCAGCCTTGCATTGCCCTCATTCTCTGTGATGGCAATACTGCCAGTATCTGCAATTAAA
The DNA here is from genome assembly GCA_044373805.1 of Pelobium sp. Taxonomy (GTDB): domain Bacteria; phylum Bacteroidota; class Bacteroidia; order Sphingobacteriales; family Sphingobacteriaceae; genus Pseudopedobacter. Next base: position 1,793 of record JBILPO010000135.1, on the reverse strand, counting down.
AAATTAGCTCCAGATATTCCAACATCAGCACTTAAATATTTGTCTCTCAATAATTCACGAGCTTTCATGGTGAGTTGTTCTGGAGTAGCGTCTTTTGGCGTTCCAAATTTTTCGTGAAAAAGATCAGCTATATTCTCTTTACTCAAGTGCATTGCAGGAGTAACAATATGATAAGGTTTTTGACCGAGCAATTGAACAATATATTCTCCTAAATCCGACTCTAAAGAAGAAATTTGATTATGCTCTAAAAACTCATTTAAATGTATTTCTTCTGTTACCATAGATTTTGATTTGATAACAGATTTAGCATTAGCTTTGTTAATAATATTTAGAATCTCTTTTTGAGCCTCTTCAATAGTATTTGCCCATAATACTTTGCCTCCACGTTTCTGAAAATTGGCTTCAAATTCAGGTAATATTTTATCTAAATTCTCCATCACCTTCCATTTAATTAAATGGCTTTTCTTTTTAGCATGCTCTAAATTTATTAATCTTGATAACCCTCTTTCTACCGCAGAGTCATATTTCCCAATGTTGTGGTTAATTATCCCGCGATGGGGTAAATCAAAAGATTTTTGAGTAGAAACTTCTACAAACTTCTCTGCAATGCCTGTCATACTTCAAATTTAACATTTCTTGCAAACAATAAGAATTTTGTCTTTTAAAAGGCTTGTTTAAAAGTTAACAAACTTGTGATTCATTACAATAGTATCATTGATTATGATTGGATTTTGGATTAAGATGCAAAGGCAAGATGTGTCTCTTTATAAATAGAATAAGTATGTGAAAAATAATAACCACTAATTATGATGAGTGAGGTGGCATTTTTCAAAGGGAATCAAAAAGTTATTAACACTAAGGCATAAAAACATCTAAAACTTCAGAGAATTTTTAGTAAGTAAAATATTCCACAAAATATTCCACAAAATATTAAAAATAAGGGAAATATTTACCCATTTATAACCGAATTTAATTACTAAAGTAAATTGAAATACAGTAATTCTAATTACCTAGAAAAAATATTTATGATTTTAAAGTCCGTCTAATCTGTTTTTTTATTGTTTTATTTTAAATAGCAAAGGCCGTTTAGATTCAGCTTTGAATGGTTTAATTAAAATTATTCCTAACCAAAAAAATATAACAAATAAATAAATTTTAGTTCAAATTATTAGTGGCTTAACTCTTGATTAATTTAATACACAATTTAAAACTTATGAAAAAATCTTTACTTCTTTATTTTTGTCTATTGTTTTTGTCTTTAAGTAGCGCTTACGCTCAAGACGGATTAAATGGGTTTCAATACCAAGCTGTTATAAGAAAAGCAGATGGTAAAGAACTATCTAATCAGAAAATTAATGCAAGATTTACCCTTTTAAGTGGATCAGCGAATGGCGTTGAAATATATTCCGAAACACAGAAATTAAATTCTAATCAATTTGGTCTTTTTACCCACATTATAGGCCGAGGAACACCAGTTTCTTCCATAAAATTAATTGATATAGATTTTTCAGTATCTAATTATTATTTAAAAGTAGAGCTCGATTTAACTGGCGGGAATAATTTTCAGCCTTTTGGTAGTTCTGAGCTAATAGCCGTACCCTTCGCTCTTTATGCTAAATCTAGTGGATCAGGTAGTTCCAAGGGTAGTGGTGCAAGTTCTGTAGGGCCGGCTGGTCCTCAAGGTCTTGCTGGGGAAAAAGGTTCTCAAGGTGATAAGGGGGTAACGGGGGACACCGGTCTAAAAGGACCTGATGGTGATAAAGGCTTAACTGGAGATACAGGATTAAAAGGAG
>JBILPO010000134.1:0-5693 GCA_044373805.1 Pelobium sp. | reverse complement strand
GCTTCTTCTAATCCTTATGCCCAATTTTTTTCAAAGGGTATTCCAATTTTGTTTTATTTATTGATGAGCTTTTTGCTTTTTTTAATTGTAAGAAATTACTTTATCACTATCAATAATAAATCTTCTAAAAAACCTTATTTCAGTATTTTTAGCGCATTATCTTTAATTGTTTTCACTGGGATTATGGGATGTAAGAAAAGTGATAATACGACCCCTATAGATGTTATTGCGAAAACGAGTACCGCATTTATAGATGCTGCATTTACTCCTTATAAATCTACTGTAACCACCAGTTGGGATGATACTTATTTTTATGTAGCCTCCAATGGTTTGCCAACTCATAATATGATGGTAGGCATTACTAGCTGGCAGCAACAAGTTCCAATTCCACAACCTTATACCGGTACAAATAAATGGTCGATTCCATTACAACCAGCATACGCAACCACTCCTATGAGTACAAAAACTAATTTCATGAAAGGAGCAGTAGCTCTCGCCGTAAACGGGATTCCTATTTTTAATGCGCTAAATAATAGAGGGGAAGATTCTTATCTTATTGGCGAGTTAGACCAATGGGGTGGTCATTGTGGCAAGGGGGATGATTATCATTACCATGCGGCACCCATGCACCTTTCTACTACATCAGGTCTTAATCCAATTGCTTTTGCTTTAGATGGCTTTGCAGTTTATGGTAGCAAAGAGCCAGATGGAACTATTATGAATGCTTTAGATGATTGTCATGGTCATGTTTATAGCAATGGAGTTTATCATTATCATGGAACTTCTACCTATCCTTATGTTATTGGGGCTATGAAGGGAAAAGTTGTTACAGATCCCTTAACTCCGGCTCCTGAAAATCAAATCTTGCCCCAAGCTTTTTCATCGCCTTTAAGGCCTGCAACTAGCCCTTTAAGTGGTGCTTCTATAACCGATTTTACAGCTAACGGTGCTAACGCTTACTTGTTGACCTACAAAATTGGGACTAAAACCGGCTATGTAGATTATTCTTGGGACGCTACAAATAAGTATACTTTTAAATTCACTACGCCAGATGGGGTAGTCACTACTTCTACCTATCAAAGAAAATAAGTAGATCTTAATTACGCAATTATGAAGCACATTTTATTTGTTCTATTTGTTTTGCTGGTGTCTTTTTCTTGTAAAAAAAGCAGTTCGAGTGCTGTAGTTGATACAACAGTTACTTATACAGGCACAGGTTCTGTTACCAAAGGTTTAGGCGTGGCTACTGTAAGTAGTTTATATAGTTGTACTGGCGGAAGAGTAACGGCTGTGGGTACAATTAGCTCTTCAGATGGCAAAAGTTGGACAGTGCCGTCAGAAAATAGTTATGCAACAAGTACAAAACTACCTGACTTATATAATGAGTGTAATGGAAAAACACCAGGGAATATTACGCAGGTTGATACCGCCTCTGTACCTTTAACGGTAATAGATGCTGATGGAGAAATTATCACAGGTTATATTTACGGGGATAATTATTTTGAGCTTTATGTAAATGGTAAATTGGTAGGTGTAGATGCCGTTCCATTCACTCCTTTTAATGCTAGTTTTGTGAAATTTAGGGCAAAACGTCCCATTAAATACGCCATTAAACTAGTAGATTGGGAAGAGAACTTAGGCGTTGGTACAGAGTTAAATGGGGGGGATGCCAATCATCCTGGCGATGGTGGTTTTGCTGCTAAATTTAGTGATGGAACAGTGACTAGTTCTTCTTGGAAAGCACAAACCTATTACATTGCGCCATTAAGTAGCCCAAATTGTGTAACCGAATCGGGATCTTCAAGGAATTCTTCTGGTTGTGTGGTGCCAAGTAGTGCTGCAAATGCCTATGCCCTACATTGGGCTTTACCAACTAATTGGTATGCTTCTGATTATGATGCCAGTTCTTGGCCAAGTGCCATTGTTTTTAGCAGCACAACAGTAGGGCCAAAAGTAGCCTATTCAAATTTTGCTTCTCAATTTGGGAACGCTCAATTTATATGGTCATCAAATCTTATTTTAGATAATTTAGTGTTAATCAGGTTTACAGGGAATTAAATATATTATTAACACATATAACTTCAGTTTTAAAATTTAATAGATATGAAAGGAATAAATATCATTTTAGGAATCATCTTTTTTGGCTTCATATCCTGTAAAAAAGATAGCGACAGTACTACTCAAATTACTTCAACTTTTGAAGCTTATAGTACGGCTTTTGTTAATAATGGGGCTTTTCCTAAATTATATACTTGCGACAGCACAGGGATATCTCCAACTATATCTTGGAAAAATGCACCTGAAGGTACCAATGCTTATGCTATTACTATGCATACCATTCCGCCAACAGGAGATAAGCATGTTTATGTAGTTTTGTATAATTTACCTGCTACATTAAGCGGTATTCCTCAAGCTGTTTCCAAAACTGGCACTTTTGGCTTCAACACTGTAGATGGGAAAATGACCTATACAGCACCATGTTCTCAAGGTCCTGGAGCTAAAATTTACGTAATCACAGTCTATGCGCTTTCAAAACAACCAGTAATTTCTGTTGCGGCAAGTGCGGTTTCAATGGATGTATTGTTGGGCGCTATGAGCGGAATTACCTTAGCAACCTCCACAATTACGGTAAGTTATACCAGATAGCGCTTTTGGGATTATTGATTTGGATGTAGTGTTCCTGAGTTATTTTAAGTAACTATAAGAAATTATTGTAGCCAAAGTCTCCAATTTTCATTTTTTTTACGGTAATTTTTCCTACCAATTGTACGGCTTTTGAAAGTTTAGCCTACTGATTTTCTACATATTTTTTAAAATTATTTAAAATGGCTTGCCAGCCGTTGCGTTGCAAATCAGTAGTATTGATATCCTCGACTTCAAATGTTTCTGTTATTTTAGTGAAATCTCCCTCGCCTGTAAAATCAATTTTTACTTGTCGTCCATCATGCATTTTGTAAGCAATCAGTTCGTTCTTTTTTACATCAGTATAAATGCCTTCAAATTCAAACCCAAAAGTGCCGTCTTTAGCTTCCATTTTGAAGACAAATTTTCCGCCCACCTTTAAATCGTTTTCTGCCTTTGGGGTATGCCAATCTTCTGAAGCATTATTCCAATGAATAATATGTTCTGGACTTGTCCAAAGTTCCCAAACTTTTTCAATGGGCGAGTTGATTGTTGTTTCAACAATAATCCATTCTTTTTCTTTTATTTCCATGTTTTTTTTGCGAATAGGTAAAAATCTGTTTGTAATTAAATTTATGAAATTTGTGTGTAAGGTTTGGTGATTTCTATCAGATTAATTGGTGATGCTTTTTGTGAAAATGAGATTAAATACCCCTTTTAGTTCTTAATGAGTGAGCCACTATTTCTTATTGTTGAATCTTTAGGCAAGCGACCTAAGTTAAAGGCAATTAATTAAGTTCATTAAACTGGATGGGATGAAAAGCCCGCAGGATTGGAGCTAGCGGACTTGTAAGGACAGCCAGACTATCTTAACCCAAGCACCACAAGCTTTGCTTTTCAAAAAATAAATTTTTCTATATTTGCAGTTCATTTAACACTGTTTACAGCAGTATCAATGAAATATGAAAACTTTTCAAACTCTTCTTTATTACTGCTATAGCCACATCAAGGATGGGGCGCAGTACACCGCAGCGCATTTAAAATTTTGTAAATCTTTAGGTTTAACTGGTCGGATTATTATTGCTGATGAGGGAATAAACGGAACCGTTTCTGGCACTACCGAAGCGTGTAAGGCCTATATGGATTATGTTTATGCTGATGGCAGATTTAACGCAGCTGAGTTTAAAATTGATGAGGTTAGTGAACCTTCATTTATTAAAATTCATTGTCGTTATAAGTCTGAGATTGTGTATTCGGGCTTAAAAGACCCTTCTTATATTGACCCAACTAAAGAAACTGGGAAGCATTTGGAGCCTGCGGAGTTTGCAGAAATGATTGACCGTGATGATGTGATTATATTAGACGTAAGGTCTACTTATGAACATAATATGGGGAAATTTAAAAATGCGGTGACTTTAGATATTGATAATTTTAGAGATTTTCCGTCGATGATTAATGATTTAGCGCAATACAAAGACAAAAAAGTGTTGACTTATTGTACTGGCGGAATTAAATGCGAAAAAGCTTCTGCTCTATTGTTAAAAGAGGGTTTTAAAGATGTTTACCAATTGCATGGAGGCATCATTAAATACGGAAAGGAAGCTGGTGGAAAAGATTTTGAAGGCAAATGTTATGTTTTTGATAACCGACTTTCTGTTGATGTAAATACGGTAAACCCAGTGGTGATTTCTACCTGTGGCAATTGCGGAACCACCACCACTAAAATGATTAATTGTGCCAACCCCGAATGTAATAAGCATTTTACGCAATGCGATGCTTGTGGTTGGGAATTGAATGGTGCCTGCTCTACTGCTTGTAAAACGCACCCAAGAATTCGCCCCTATGATGGGACTGGTTATTATGTTAAAATACCGCAGCCGGTGAAACCTAAAGTTTTTGTTAGTTAGTTAGTTAGTTAGTTAGTTAGTTAGTTAGTTAGTTAGTTAGTTAGTTAGTTAGGAATCGACAATTTGCGGAGGGCAGTAATCTTGCTACTTATGTCTTGCTACTCTTTACGACTTAACTATCTTTCCTCAAAACCTCCAATGGCGGTTGGTTTAAAACTTTTCGGCTACTAAAAACACCAGTAAATACTACTAAAGCCACTACAGAAATAAATAAAATAAATATGGGTAAAAGCGGAGGGGTAAAAGTGCTCTCAAAACTAAATACTGCTAAAGCCCAACTTCCACCAAGGGCTAAAATCATTCCGGCTCCGGCTGCTAAAGCACCCAAAAATAAGTATTCTAAAGCGGTAATGGTTAATATTTGTTTTCTGCTGGCGCCGAGTGTTCGTAATAAAACGCTTTCTCTTAATCGTTGACTTTTACTGGTAATTACGGCAGATATTAAAACTATCCAGCCGGTTGCCATGCTAAAAGCGGCCATAAATCTTATCACAAAACCTATTTTGGTAAGTAATTCGTCTAAAACTTTAAGAATAAGGTCTAAATCTATTACCGATACATTGGGGAAACTTCTTACCACTGCGCCTTGAAATTTAGCTGATACTTGGCTGTTTGGAACTTTTGTTATCAACACATTAAACTGCGGGGCATCTTCTAAAACTCCTTTTGGAAAAACTACCCTAAAGTTGGTTTGCATACGACTCCAGTTTACTTCTCTTAAACTGCCAACTACAGTAGGAATCATCGTTCCCTGTACGTTAAAAGTTATTTTATCGCCTACTTCTACTTTAATTCTATTGGCGTAATTCTCTTCTAAAGAAACGTAAACTATGTTTTCAGGAGCTTTTACTTGGCCAATCCATTTGCCTTTTACCAATGTTTCGGCATCGGTGAGGCTATCTTGAAATGTCACCCTTAACTCGCCACTAAAAGCTCTTTGAGATGGCTCATTTTGATTTTCTCTTTTGGCTTTTTTGTTTTTTGGCTTAGCCGATGATAAACTATCTGCTTTAGTTAAATCAGCAGCAGTTTTTCCATTAATTTCTTCAATTCTAACCGTTACAATAGGCACTTGATTCATCACTGGTAAGGAATAGCTTCGGGCTAAATTTGCAATAGCGTCTTTTTGACTTGTTTGAATATCAAATAAAACCATGTTAGGTT
>JBILPO010000133.1:0-5703 GCA_044373805.1 Pelobium sp. | reverse complement strand
CAATGCTAGGGATTATTCCGGTTCAAACTTTAAGATTTAAAGAAGAAATTTGCAAAAAAGTTCCGCACATGGGATGGAACCAAATTTCGAAGGCAAATGCATCTGCGCTGTTTAAAGACATTGCAGATGAAACCTATTTTTATTTTGTGCATTCCTATTTTATAGAATTTAATTCTAAATTTACAATCGCTTTATGCGATTACGGTATTAAATTTGCAGCCAGTATACAAAGAGACAACTTTTACGGAGTACAGTTTCATCCAGAAAAATCTGGTGAAGCCGGAGAAATACTTCTAAAAAACTTTTCACAATTATAATTTTTTAAAATGTATATCATTCCCGCAGTTGATGTCTTAAATCAAAAAATTGTACGCCTTCGTGAAGGTGATTATAATCAAGTAACTCAATACGAAGTTTCCTTAGAAGAGCAAATTCAAACTTACCAGTCGAACGGAACAGAGTTTGTTCATATTATTGATTTAAATGGTGCAAAAGGAGATTTTAGTACCCAAAAATACATTTTCGATATCATCAAAAAAACCGACATGAAGGTTCAATATGGTGGCGGAGTAAGAAGTATCGAGAAAATAAAAGAATTAATAGATTCTGGCATTCACAGAGTAATTGTGGGTACGCAAGCCATTACCAACCCTACTTTTTTACAAGAGTTGAGCGAAGAACTTTGTGGTAAAACAAAATGTTCTGACCAAGTGGTAGTGGCAATTGATGTATTAGATGAAGTAATCAAATACTCAGGCTGGATGGAAAGCTCTCCAATTAAGTTAATGGATTATGTAGACAAATGTTTACAATTGGGCTTCTTTAGATTCTTATGTACCGATATTGACAAAGATGGAAAACTTGGCGGTGCCGGGGTAGATTTATATAAAAAATTACTTAATCATTCTCCTTTTATAAAACTGATTGCCTCTGGAGGAATTAGTTCTATGGCAGACATTGAAGAACTAAACGAATACAAAATAGAGTCTTGTGTGGTTGGAAAAGCAATTTATGAAGGTCATATTTCTATTGAGGAAATAAAAAACTGGAACTTGCAGATGTTAACGTCCCTATAGATGTTGAGTAAAAGGATTATTCCTTGCCTCGACGTTAAAGACGGCCGAACGGTTAAAGGCATTAACTTTGTTGATCTCCGAGACGCCGGCGACCCCGTAGAATTAGCTTGGCAATACTCGCAACAGGGAGCTGATGAATTGGTATTTTTAGACATTACCGCGACTCATGAAAAGCGCAAAACAACCATAGAAATGGTGAAATCTGTTGCTCGTCAAATCAATATCCCTTTTACTATTGGCGGTGGAATAAGCGAACTAAAAGATGCCGAAGCTTTGTTGAATGCCGGAGCAGATAAAATATCCATCAATTCTGCAGCGGTAAGAAACCCTCAATTAATTAACGATTTAGCCGAAGCCTTTGGAGTACAATTTGTTGTTTTAGCAGTTGACACCAAGCATTTAGCCACTGGTGATTTTGTGCATTTAAACGGCGGAAGAATTGCCACTGAATTACAAACACAACATTGGATTAAAGAAGCAGAATCTAGAGGTGCAGGAGAAATCCTATTAACTTCTATGGATAAAGATGGTACAAAATCTGGCTTTGACAACCTGTTATTGAAACAAATAAATGAAATGGTGCGCATTCCAGTTATAGCCTCAGGCGGTGCGGGTTCTGCTCAAGATTTTGTAGACGTATTTCAAAAAACCAATGTAGATGCAGCTTTAGCGGCATCGGTTTTTCATTACGGCGAAATCCTCATTCCAGAATTAAAACAATTATTAAAAAACAACCACATAGAAATCAGAATCTGATGAATATAGATTTCAATAAAAGCGAAGGCTTAGTGCCGGTGATCATTCAAGATGAACAAACATTAGAGGTTTTAATGTTGGGCTATATGAATAGTGAAGCTTTTGAAAAAACCGAAAAGGAAGGAAAAGTAACTTTCTTTTCTCGCACAAAAAAACGTTTATGGACTAAAGGAGAAGAAAGTGGTCATTTTCTTTTTGTAAAATCTATCAGTTTAGATTGTGATCAAGATACTTTATTGATAAAGGTAAATCCGGTTGGGCCAACTTGTCATAAAGGCACAAGAAGCTGTTTTGATACCGGTTACAACCAAAATTTTATTTTCCAATTAGAAAATATCATCAAAGACCGATATGAAAATCCTACAGAAGAATCTTACGTTAATAAACTAAGAGCAAAAGGATTAAATAAAATAGCTCAAAAAGTGGGCGAAGAAGGGGTAGAAACGGTAATTGCAGCCTTAGCAGAAACAGATCATGATTTTATTAATGAATCTTCAGATTTAGTCTTTCACTTATTAGTGCTTCTGAAAGAAAAAGGATTTTCTTTACAAGACGTAGCTAAAAACTTAGAATCTAGACACCAGTAATAAGGAATAAGCTAAAAGGTATCAGGCAAACCTTAAAACTTAACATCCTAAACATCAAACCTTAAATAAATTGAAAGCAACAACATTAGCCGGCCATAGTAACCCAATATATGCAGTAATTGCGCATCCTTTAGTGCAATTACTTTATACCGCTGGTAATGATAAAGGTATAGTAGAATGGAATTTAGCGACTAAAACTCATCAAAGAATTTTTAATCAGGTTCAGCATACTGTTTATTGCTTAGAAATTATCCCAGAAAACAACTTACTTATTGCGGGTTGTAATGATGGCAACATTTGTTTTTTTGATTTAACCAATACTCAATTATTAGGGAAACTAAATGCTGGTTCGGCAGTGTTTAGTCTAAAATTTGTTCCGCAAAAAAAAGAGCTGATAGCAAGCACAGACAGAGGGACTATTCTAATTATTGATCCTATAGAAAGAAAAGTTTTTCACCAATTTCAATCTGGAATCCAAAAAGTACGTTCATTCACTTTTCATCAGCAGCAAAATTTATTGGTGAGTGTTTCAAATGATGAAATGATAAGAAGTTATCATTTAGATGATTATTCTTATAAAAGTGAACTTCATGGTCACGAAGTTGGCATTGGAGCCGTTACTTTTTCTAGCGATGGAAAACACTTACTTACTGGAGGCAGAGATGCCCATTTAAAAGTTTGGGATGTAATTTCTTGGGAGTGTAAACAAGACTTTGCAGCACATTTATTTGCTATTTACAAAATCATTTATCATCCAACTCAACCTTATTTCGCCACTGCTAGCAGAGATAAATCTATAAAAATTTGGAGAGCTGAAGATTTTACTCTTTTTAAAAACTTAAGTATTGATAAAGCAAAAGAAGGTCATCGATTATCTGTAAATGACATTTGCTGGAGCGCCAATGGAGCACATTTAATATCTGTTGGTGATGATAAAATGTTGAAGATTTGGGATTTCGAAGATGTTTATTAAACACAAAGGGAACAAAGAATTTCACAGAGCTAACAGAGAAATTAAATTTTCAAAAAAACAATTAAATACAGAGACGAAAATCTACTTTTTAATCTTAAGAAACTGTGTTATAATTCCGAGTAATCCTTATAATCTGTGTTGAAAAATTTTTGAAATTGACTAGATAATCCTATCTCAAATTAAACAAATCATCCACTCCCAAAATCTTCTTGGATAAAAAACCTTCGGCAAATGGGACCCTCATAGATTTTCCAAATTCTCTGGCCCTGCCAATAATTACTTCTAAAAAAGCAGGATTAGAAATGTAAGTTTGAGGCTCGTCTAACTCTACCCCTTCTACAAAGAATTGTGTTTTATAAGCTCTTATTGAAGCTAATTTTTGATCCATAAACTCGGAAATATCAATTACAATATCGGGCTGAGTAAGGTAATCCTGAATAAAATGCAATAATAAATTAGGTCTCCAAGCTTCTTGATTTACATCTTCATTTTTAGTGATAATTTTGGGTAAACCCGAAAAAAAACAAGCATCATTCACTAATTCAGAAGCTCTGCCGTGGTCTGGATGCCTATCATAATAAGCATTAGTAATAATTATTTCTGGTTGGTATTTTCTGATAATTCTGATGACTTCTTTTTGATGTTCTTCATCATTTTTAAAAAAACCATCTTTAAATTTTAAATTTTCTCTAACATCAATTCCCAATATCCTTGCAGCCTCTGCAGCTTCTTCATCTCTTAGCTGTGCACTCCCACGGGTTCCTAATTCTCCTCGAGTAAGATCAACAATCCCAACTTTTTTACCCTCTTTTTTATACTTCAATATAGTACCCGCCGCACCCAATTCAACGTCGTCTGGATGAGCTGCAATAAACAATAAGTCTAATTTCATTAATCTTTTTTTGTAGTACTTAACAACTTTTGAATAGCCTTTTTTACTTTGGCTGAATTAGGTTTGGTAAAAGGATAAAAATAATCTATCACTTCTCCTTTACTGTTGATAAGGTATTTATGAAAATTCCAACGTGGCGAGGCATTCACATGTCCGTTTAATTTTTTATCAGACAAAAACTTGTAAAGCGGCGATGCATAAGCTCCTCTTACCCTCATTTTCTTAAAAATAGTAAAATGAGTATGATAATTGATAACACAAAACTTACTAATTGCGTCTCCTTCTAAAGGTTCTTGTTGCCCAAAATCATTACTTGGGAAAGCTAAAATCTCAAATTTTTGACCTTCAAAATCTTTCCTTAGCTGTTCTAAATCTTCTAATTGAGGAGTAAAGCCACATTCAGAAGCTGTATTTACAATCATTAAAACCTTGCCTTCGTAATTTTTAAGGCTTACTTCTTCGCCTTTAATGGTATCAACTTTAAATTGATAAATATTTTTTTCAGTCATTATATTATTGGTAACTGTAATAACCTGCAGAACGAATGATGAATTCTATGTCTCTTTCTTGATCTGGATCGTATTGGCTTTTTAAATCATGTCCAAATACCCTTGCAACAGATTGCATTAAGAACGCAGAAACTCCACCTTTCATATCTTTAACCAAGTCATAACTACTATTTCCTGTTTCCCTATCAATTAATTTAATAAGGACTTCTCCTTGCGAGATGGTCATGTTTTTAACATCTCTGTTAAACAAATCTTTAATCTCTTTCTCACAACCCTTAACCAAAGCTTTTTGTTTTCTTCTTTCAGTAGTTACGGCTAAGTCTTTTTCAAGTTGGCGATATCTTTGACCCGCAAAACGAGCGTAAGGTAAAACCTTTAATACATTATATCTTAACCTTCTATATTTGTTAAAGTCATCTTGAGATTTAAACAAACGGGTGGAAACCACATTAACTTCGTTTAAAACAATCCAAGGCATTAATTCCCCATTATAGTTTATAGCCGAAACTTTAATGGTATCATTTTGACCCGCTCTCACATAAGATTCTTGAGCTTTGGAATGATAGACTAAAAGTAATACAAAACAGAAAATAAAAAGTGCTTTTGTTTTCATTATTTTAATGTACGAATTTATTGCATATTAATTACTTTAAATAGCAATAAGTAACCCAAAATTCGTTATTTTAACGTGAAAAGATTGCACAAGGGAAATTTTTAAATGAAAGATTACATTATAGACATAGAGGCAGAAAAATCAGAGATTCTAAAAAGGTACAGAGCCTTATTAAGAGCCTGTAAATCAACGCTTAAAAAAGGAGATAAAAGAATGATAAGGATGGCATTTGATATGGCTGTAGAAAGCCATAAAGATATGCGCCGAAAATCTGGTGAGCCTTACATTTATCATCCT